>DOHC01000107.1 GCA_003535475.1 Nitrospiraceae bacterium | reverse complement strand
TCAGCAGTCAGCAGTCAGCAATCAGCAAAAATTATAGATGCACGGGGCTTAGCTGTAGCGCCGGGGTTTATTGACACACATGCGCATTCGGAATTTACACTGCTTGCTGACCCGCGCGCAGAGGGCAAAATATCTCAGGGCATTACTACAGAGATAAACGGCAACTGCGGGCTTTCTGCTGCGCCGCTTTACGGCGAGGCATTTGAACATCGTGAAAAAGACCTCAAGGAACTCGGGATAAAAGAGCGGTGGTCAACTCTTACGGAATATTTCAACATACTTGAAAGCAGAGGGATCGCTTTAAACTTTATTACGCTTGCAGGACACGGGAGTATCAGAGCATCTGTGATTGGCTACAAGGATAAGAAATCTACCATTTCTGAATTAAAGAAGATGCAGGCTTTATTGCAGAAGACGATTGATGCCGGAGCAATAGGACTTTCAACAGGCCTGATTTATCCGCCGGGAATCTATTCGGATACGAATGAGCTTATAGAACTCTGCGATGTTTTGTCTCAAAATCTCAAATCCCCCCATCCCCCCTTTTCTAAAGGGGGGCGAGGGGGGATTACGGGTGGCATCTATACCTCCCACATGAGGAGCGAAGGCCAGGGGCTTATAGAATCAATAAAGGAGATAACCCGCATCGGAAAAGAAGCAAATATCAAAGTTCACATATCGCATATTAAAACAAGCGGGAAAGAAAACTGGGATAAGATAGATGAGGCAATATCTCTGATAAACAACGCCAGAAAAAGAGGCGTTAAAGTTACCGGCGACAGGTATTCTTATACAGCATCAAGCACAGACCTTGATACGATACTGCCGTCATGGACATACGATGGTGGAACTGAGGAAGAGTTAAGAAGGTTAAAAAATCCGACGATGCGTGAGAAGATAAGAAAGGAGATATTATACGAACATCCTGACAGTGATTACTGGAAAAGGGCCAGCGTATCTTCTGTATCATCACAAAAGAACAAGTGGATGGAAGGCAAGACTCTAACTTTTATATCAGGACGAATAAATAATAGCCCCGTAGATGCGCTTTTTAAGATTTTGATCGAGGAAAAGCTGAGGGTTGGCGCAATATTTTCATCAATGAGCGAGGACAATCTTAAGCGATTCCTATCTTTGCCTTTTGTAATGATAGGCTCTGACAGCTCTGCAAGAAGCGCGTCAGGCATTACTTATGACGGAAAGCCGCATCCGAGGGGTTTTGGAAGTTTTCCCAGATTCATCGGAAAATACGCAAGAGACGGGAAATTAATGAGTATGGGCGAAGCTGTTCACAGGATAACAATGCTTCCTGCCAAGACATTCGGCATACAAAAAAGAGGGATTATAAAAAAGGGGATGTTTGCAGACATAGTTATCTTTGACCCCAGAAAGATAATTGACAGAGCAACATTTAGTAAACCATTTTTAAGCTCCAAAGGAATTTATTATGTGATTATAAATGGAATGCCTGCTATATGGAAAGGCGAATTTACCGGCACGGCAGCGGGGAAAATCTTAAGAGGTAAGGACTGTTTACTGAAAAGGCTGTAACGTTGACAAAGATTGCAGCTAAACAATATAATTAACAAGTTTTTGAGAGTTAAAGGAGGCTTGTAATGGGTGAAGGCATAGTTGAACTCACGACTTCTACATGGGATAAAGAGGTTCTTCAGGGTCAAGGAGTGGTTATGGTTGATTTCTGGGCAGTATGGTGCGGGCCTTGCAAGATGATTGCGCCCACAGTTGAAGAACTGGCAAAGGAGTATGCCGGAAAGGTAAAAGTCGCAAAGCTGAATACAGATGAAAACCCTGATATTGCAAGCAGGTATAAAATAATGGGAATTCCGACAATCATGTTTTTTAAGAACGGAGAAAGAGTAGACCAGGTTGTAGGGGCAGTGCCTAAGACACAGCTTAAATCCAAGATAGATTCTTTGCTCAGCGCTTAGCTCTACGCGGAAAAAGCTGATTCATAGAGGAACAAATCAAGTGAAAAGCATTTTTGCGGTTATTGTTATCGCATTTCTGGTGTTTTCTCCGGCAGCATGCAAGAAAAAAGAAGCTGGAGTTGAGGCAGGACCTCCGTCAATAGGAAATATAGCGCCTGACTTTACATCAAAGGATGTGAATGGAAATACGGTCAAGCTCTCTGATTATAATGGCAGGGTTATTCTGATTGAGTTCTGGGCTACATGGTGCGGCCCGTGCAGGGAACTTACTCCTGTGCTTAATAAGATTTATGAAAAATACAAAGACAAAGGGTTTGTAATCCTTGCTCTTACGTCTGAGGATATAGATACGGTTAAGGATTATATGAAAGAACACAGAGTAACATTCCCTGTGCTAATCACCGACATGAAAACAACAAGACGGTATGGCGTAATCAGTATTCCTGCGAGTTTTCTGATAAGCAGGGATGGCAGGGTTGCAGAAAAGCATTTGGGCGTAAATCGGGATATTATGCAAGAGCTTTCATCCGGGATAGAAAAACTTCTTTAAAACTATGTTTGACTCACTTACCGAAAAACTCGAATCAGTATTCAAGAAACTTAAGGGCAGAGGACTTCTTAAAGAGGAAGATGTTGATGCCGCTTTAAAGGAGGTCCGTCTCGCGCTTCTTGAGGCTGATGTAAATTTCAAGGTTGTAAAGGATTTTATTCTTAAAGTTAAAGAGAAGGCCGTTGGCAAAGAAGTTCTTGAAAGCCTTACTCCAGGGCAGCAGGTCATAAAGATAGTCAATGATGAACTCTGCGCTCTTCTGGGAGGAACAAACGCTAAGATACAGCTTTCTCCGAATCCCCCTACAGTTATTATGATGGTGGGCCTTCATGGTTCCGGAAAGACTACAACCTCGGCAAAACTTGCAAGGTTTTTTAAAAAAGAAGGCAGAAGGCCGATGCTTGTTGCTGCTGACCTCCAGCGTCCGGCAGCAATAGACCAGCTTATAACGCTCGGCTCGCAATTAGAAATACCTGTTTTCCACTCAAGGGATATAAAAGACCCTGCGGCGCTCTGCAAAGAATCGTTAAATAAAGCTGTGATTGATGCAAGGGACGTATTAATACTTGATACAGCCGGAAGGCTCCATATTGATGACAGCCTCATGGCAGAACTCAGGCGCATAAGAGATGCTGTTTCACCGAAGGAGACTATATTTGTTGCTGATGCAATGACAGGACAGGATGCTGTGAATATAGCAAAGAATTTCAACGAGCAGATTGGTGTTGACGGGATAATACTCACAAAGATGGATGGCGATGCAAGGGGCGGCGCTGCAATCTCTATAAGGGCAATAACAGGCAAGCCGATAAAGTTTATAGGAAGCGGCGAAAAGATTGATATGCTCGAGCCGTTTTATCCTGACAGGATTGCTTCAAGGATTCTCGGCATGGGCGATGTGCTCAGTTTCATAGAGCAGGCGCAGAAGACATTTGAACAGAAGGAAGCTGAAAAACTTCAGGAGAAGATTGCATCTGAATCATTCACCTTTGATGACCTGAAGGATCAGTTAAAGAAAATCCGCAGCATGGGACCTCTTGAGAATATTCTGAATATGATACCCGGCGCCAATAAGATGAAAGGGCTTGCGGTAGATGACAGGGAGCTTGTAAAGGTAGAGGCAGTGATAAACTCCATGACATTAGCTGAAAGAAGAAACCATAACCTTTTGAACGGCAGCAGAAGGAAAAGGATTGCGATGGGAAGCGGAACCACGGCAGCTGATGTCAATAAGGTGGTTAAACAATATGTTGAGTTGAAAAAGATGCTGAAGATGTTTAAAGGGGGAAAGGGATTTAAGCTGCCTAAGTTTTTGCCTTTCTGATGTATGTTGACAGTTTACACTCTTTCTGATAAGCTTAAAATTCAGTAGATTTAATTAAAAAGGGGAGGTGAAGTTTTGGTAAAAATCAGGTTAAGAAGATTAGGAGCCCATAAGAGACCCTTCTACAGGGTGGTCGTTGCTGATTCTCGGACAAAAAGAAATGGGCCTTTCATAGAAATTCTTGGAACATATGATCCGCTCAAGGAGCCTTCTGAGATAAAGATTAATTTGGAGAAGGCAAGGCATTGGCTGCAGCGAGGAGCGCAAACTACCGATGTTACTAAAAAGCTTTTGCAAAGGGCTGGACTGTAACAGTCCTAAATTCCTATGGAGGTGGCGACGATGAAAGAATTGATTGAGAAAATGGCTAAGGCTCTGGTTGACAAGCCGGAGGATGTTGCGGTTTCAGAGGTTGAGGGGGAGAAAACCACTGTTTTTGAACTTAGAGTTGCACAGACAGACCTCGGGAAGGTCATAGGAAAACAGGGG
>DOHC01000170.1 GCA_003535475.1 Nitrospiraceae bacterium | reverse complement strand
GCAGCCGACAACATACAGCATCGGCTTTTTAAACTGAACCGTTTTCCTTACCGAGACTGTGAGAGGCTGAGGGCTTGCCGATTTCTCTATGCGCTGACAACACTGCTGCGGTATATCGGCAAGAAATCTCGACGGCTCCTGTTCCTGCACCTTTGTGTATAACCTTCTCTTTTTCGTGCCGGTAAGCCACAGCACATCCTTTGCCCGCGTCATGCCCACATAGAATAATCTCCGTTCCTCGGATATCTCATCTTCATTCTGAAGCGCCTTGAAATACGGCATTAGACCGTCCTCAAGCCCAACGACAAAAACAACAGGGAACTCCAGTCCTTTTGTGCTGTGCAGTGTCATAAGCGACACAGAATTCTCTGCATTAACATCATCCATAGCGGTCAAAAGCGCTGCCCTGTCACTAAAATCACCTATATCTTTTCCCTCTGCAGATGCAATAAGTTCATATATATTATGAGTTTTGTCTTCCTCCATAAAATCCATATATCCTGTTTTTTCAATTATCGCCTTCAGCATGTCGGCAGCTGACCTGTATTCATCAGAAGTGATATGCTCTATGATCTTGACAAATCCGTTGAGTTTTTCCCTGACAGACAAAGCAACGCTGTTTTCCTTTAATATCGCCTTAATCGCAGCAAAGAGACTTAACGATTTATTTTTTGCCTGATGCTCTACCTTTGAAAGCGTTGCAGCGCCTATCCCTCTCGGAGGACAGTTTATTATCCGTCTGAGGCTTACATTGTCGTCAGGATTCACGGCAAGCCGCATATATGGAATAATATCCTTTATTTCCTTCCGCTGATAGAAACTTATTCCCCCCATAACACGATACGGGATCATCTTGTCTTTAAGTGCGTCCTCTATGGCCCTAGCCTGAAAATTTACCCTGTAAAGAACGGCAAAATCCTTATAGCGGCATTCGCCTTTCAGGTAAAGTTCCTTTATCATGGCTGCTATATGCTTCGCCTCGTCTTCCTCTGTATTGAACCAGCAGTGATATACCTTCTCGCCGCAACCCCTCTCAGTCCATAACTTCTTTGATTTTCTGTCCTGATTCCCTGCTATTACTGCGCCTGAGACATCAAGTATGTTCTGTGTTGAGCGATAGTTCTGTTCAAGCTTTATGACCTTTGCCCGCGGGAAATCCTTTTCAAAGTTAAGAATATTTCTGACATCAGCACCCCTGAATTTGTATATGCTCTGGTCGTCGTCGCCGACAACGCAGATATTGTCCCTTGCGGCAAGCAACTTTAACAGGCGGTATTGCGCATAGTTTGTATCCTGGAATTCGTCAACCAGAACATAATTAAATATAGTCCGGTATTTTTCAAGCAATGCAGGGTTCTCCTCAAAAAGTTTTACCGTAAGCATTATAAGGTCATCAAAATCCAGCGCATTGGACCTCTTGAGTTCATCCTGATATCTCACATACACCTTCGCAAGTTTTTCATCAAAACCGAAACCATCCGTCTTTGAAAGGAACCTGCTCGGTGTTACGAGTGAAGACTTCAAAGAACTTATCCTTGAAGCAACCCCTTTATACATCGCCTCGTATATCCTGAACTCCTTCAGTATATGCCTTATAAGATTACAATGGTCATCAGCATCGTATATTAAAAAATTATTATTGTATCCTATCGCCTTTATCTCTTTTCTGAGGATCCTGTTGCACTGCGAATGGAATGTGCCTATCCATGAACCGTCCATATCCTTTCCGATAAGCATGGCTATTCTGCGCTTCATCTCATCGGAGGCCTTGTTTGTGAAGGTGACAGCAAATATTGAATGCGGAGAAACCTTGTTTGACTTTGCATAATATGCAAACTTATGAGTGATGACCCTTGTCTTACCGCTGCCTGCGCCGGCAAGCACAAGAAGAGGACTTCCTTCATGGAGCACCGCTTCTCTCTGCTGGGGATTCAGGTCGTTCAATAAAATCTCCTTTGACATTACAACTCCTTTTTTAGGTTAACAAATGCAGACTATGCGTGTCCATACTGCTTCATAAGAGCTGCTCTCATTCAACGGTTACGATTTTAGCAAGATTCCTCGGCTGGTCAACATCGCATCCCCTTAACACCCCTATATGATATGCAAGAAGCTGCAGTGGAATTGCCATTAAAATTGCCGACAGAAAAGGATTAGTCTCAGGCACAGAGATGCAATAATCGGAACGGCTGCATACCTCTGTGTTGCCCTCGTCAGTTACTGCTACAATCCTGCCGCCCCTGCTTCTTACTTCTTCTATATTAGATAGAACTTTCTCATAAAGTCTGCCCCTTGGCACTAAAAATACAGATGGGAGGGCTTCATCAACAAGCGCTATAGGGCCATGTTTCATCTCTCCTGCAGGATAACCCTCAGCATGAATGTAAGATATTTCCTTGAGTTTAAGCGCGCCTTCAAGCGCAATGGGATAATTTATCCCCAGCCCCATATACAGAAAATCATCAGCCTTAAACAGTTCCTTTGCTATGCGTTCAATTACATTATCCGCCGCGATAACCTTCTCAACCAGCCCGGGCAGAAAAAGGAGATCCCTGAGCAATCCCATGGCTGAATCACTGTTTACAGTTCCCTTAAGCCTGCCGAGTCCTGCTGCAAAGAGATAAAGCCCTACTATCTGCGTGGTGAATGCCTTTGTTGATGCAACGCCTATCTCAGGCCCTGAATGAGTATAGAACACAGCATCCGCCTCTCTTGATGCAGTGCTGCCCACAACATTGCATATGCTCAGAGTCTTTGCCCCGAGCATCTTGGCTTCTCTCTGGGCTGCAAGCGTATCTGCTGTTTCTCCTGACTGCGTTATAGCGACTAAAAGGCTGTCCCGCCCAATCACCGGGTTTCTGTATCTGAATTCTGATGCTATATCAACCTCTACAGGAACCCTTGCCAATTCCTCTATCATATATTTTCCGATAAGGGCGGCATGCCATGACGTGCCGCAGGCAGCAATGAAAATCTTTTGTGCCTTTCTAAGGTCTTCCTCTTTTATGCCAAATTCATCCATATTCACTTGACCGCTTTCAGGATAAAACCTCCCTCTTAAGGTATCTGCTATTGCCCTTGGCTGTTCATATATCTCTTTTAGCATAAAATGTTTGTAACCGCCTTTTTCAGCCATAGCCGGGCTCCATGAAACAGATACGACTTCCTTCTGAACAGGCGCACCCTCAAGGGTTGTCACAACCACGCCGTCACCCGTCATTACAACCATCTCTCCATCATCAAGATATATCACATCTCTTGAATAATTGAGGAAAGCAGGCACATCTGATGCAAGAAAAAATTCTCCGTCGCCAAGGCCGACAACAAGCGGGCTGTCTTTTCGCACGCCGACGATCTTTCCGCGTTCTTTTTCATTTATCACTGCGAGTGCATATGCGCCCCTGACCTCCTTAAGCGCTTTTCTGACAGCATCTTCAAGAGGATAATCAGCGGCATATTTTCCTATCAGATGACATAGAACCTCTGTGTCGGTCTCTGAGGTAAACTTATACCCCTCATCAATCAGTTTCTTTTTAAGCTGCAAATAATTTTCTATTATCCCGTTGTGCACAATTATTATCCCGCCTGACTTGTGAGGATGCGCATTTTCTTCTGAAGGCTTTCCATGAGTCGCCCATCTTGTGTGTCCTATGGCGGTAGCGCTGAACGGTTTGTCAGAGTCTATAATGGCATACAAATCTTTAATCTTTCCTGTGCACTTCCTTATCTCTACGCCTCTTTCATTGAAAAAAGCGACTCCCGCAGAATCATACCCCCTGTATTCAAGGCGCTTAAGCCCTTCAAGTATTATTGAAACCGCATTCTTTTTGCCTGTATAACCTATTATCCCGCACATATTACAAATTACAAAAGTTAAGAGTTAAAAGTGATAAGTTTAATGAAAATCCCATATTATTTTTCCCTTTTTTTATTAACTTTTAACTTTACACTTTCAACTTTTAACTTCTTAACTGCCCATCCCTCTATGTTCTTTTGATCTATCCTGCTCACTGAAAGCGACATGGCAGGAACGCACTTGGTAATCGTAGAGCCGGCGCCTATGTATGCGCCTTTACCCACTCTTACAGGCGCAACCAGCTGCGTGTCGCTGCCTATAAAAGCGCCGTCTTCTATTGTTGTCCTGCTCTTCTTTTTGCCGTCATAATTGCATGTTATAGTGCCTGCTCCGATATTTACACCCTTTCCTATAGAGGCATCACCGAGGTAACTGAGATGAGACGCTTTTGTCCTGTCGCCTATCACAGATTTCTTTATCTCAACAAAATTCCCTATCTTTGCCTCAGATCCAACATCGCATCCCGGCCTGATATGAGCAAAAGGCCCAACCACTGCCCTTGCCCTTACAACAGACCCCTCAATCACAGTAGAGTCCTTCACTACAACTCCATCCTTGATAACGCTGTCAACAATGCGCACATTCGGATATATGGTGCATCCGCTGCCTATTTCGGTCCTGCCTTCAAGACAGACATCAGGATAAATAGTTGTATTCCTTCCTATCGCAACATTGCCTGAGATAAAGACTGAATCGTGGTCAAAAAATATAACGCCCTTTTTAATCCAGGCATCTGCCAGTCTTTCCCTGAATATTTTCCGCGCCTTCAGAAGCTCAGATACTGTATTAACTCCCATCAGTTCATCCTCAGAGCCTATACAACAGGCGTTCATTTTGTAGCCCTTGTTTCCGGCAATGCCGATAACATCCGTGAGATAATACTCGCCCTTTGCAATATTCAGCGGAATTTCTTTAAGCAAGGATAAGACGCCGGATTCTATAGCATATACTCCGCTGTTAACCTCATTGATTTTTTTCTGAGCCTCTGTCGCATCCTTATCCTCTACGATTGAGTTAATACGGCTGTTTCTGTCCCTTAATATCCTTCCGTATGAAGCAGGATTTGCTGCAGCAAAAGAGATAAGAGAAATATGATTCCTGCCTTTTCGATGCAGACTTAGAAATTTCTTCAATGTCTCTGATGTGATGAGGGGGACATCACCGTTTAATACGAGTATCGTGCCTCTGAAATCTTTCAGCAATGTCTTTGCCCTTAATAGTGCGTCGCCTGTCCCGCTGGGTTTTTTCTGTATTGCAAATAAAATATCCCCCGGCTTTATTGACTTCTTAATCTCCTTGAAGTTTTTTCCAACCACAGCAATGATTCTTATTGGCATTAGCTTCTCAGCGGAATCAATCACACACTGCAGCATAGGTTTGTCAAAAATCCCATGCAGAACCTTCGGCAAGGGAGAACCCATCCTTTCACCACGCCCTGCTGCAAGGATAACCACTGCAAGTTTCATTCTTTTGACTCGGATATCCGGGATGGAGCTGCAATGCCGCCTGAAAGTATTATCCTTATCCCCTCTTCTATTGGAATGTCTGTGTAAAACACATCACCTTCATTAAAAAGAACTATATCACCAAAATAGAGATGATTTGTGGGGATATAAACTGCCCTGAGACATAATTCCTTACCGATCTTGGATGTTTTCATCGTACACTCTTTGGTCAGGAAGCCGAATGCATAGGCACCGGGTTTTGGATACTCAACCATTACAAATTTTTTAAATGAACTGGAGTTTTCAGGAGAAAATGCGTCAACAAGCTGCTTTATTGCCGCATAAATGCCCTTGAACACAGGTATTCTGACAACAGCCTTTTCAAAAAACTCTATTAACTTTTTACCGAAGACATTTGTTGATATTATGCCTATAAGAAATATCAGAATTACCGCGGAAATGAATCCAATGCCATGGACATTGTATCCCAGCACCTTGTTGTAAAGTGGGCCTAATATGCCGTCCACAAACTCAAAAAACCATACGATAACCAAAACAGTGATTACCGCGGGGATTGAGACAATCAGCCCGGCGAGAAATTTTCTTTTAAGGATCGCACGAATAGAAGTTACCATGTCGTTATTTATAATAAATCCATAGGCATTGATATTGCAAGAGTGTTATACATCATCAATCTCGCATCACTTTCCAATGTTCTCAGCAGCTTCGTCGGGAATATCAAAATTTGCATATACATTCTGGACATCGTCATGGTCTTCAAGCGCATCCATGAGCCTTATCATCTGCTCTGCCGCCTTTCCGTCCAGCGCTACATAATTTTTTGGAAGCATGGTTATTTCAGCAGACTCAGCAGGAATATTTGCCTTCTCAAGCGCAGCTTTAACATTATTAAAGTCCTCAGGTGAGGTTATTATCTCAAAGTTTCCTTCCTCAGGGTCATTTTTCATATCCTCAGCCCCTGCATCAAGGGCAGCGGACATTACAGAGTCTTCAGTTGCCTTCGCCTTATTAACCAGAATATAACCCTTTTTATCGAATATCCATGAAACACATCCTGTTTCACCGAGGCTCCCGCCGTGTTTTGCCATCATATGTCTTATTTCAGGGACGGTTCTGTTTTTGTTATCAGTCATGACCTCAATCATTAAGGCAACGCCGGAAGGGCCGTACCCTTCATACATGATTTCCTCATATGTAACTCCGGGAAGTTCGCCTGTACCCTTCATGATTGCCCTTTTAATATTGTCGTGGGGCATATTGACTTCTTTTGCCTTTTCCATTGCAGTTCGTAATCGTGGATTGCCGTCAGGGTCGCCGCCTCCGAACCTTGCCGCAACCGATANNAACGACCTGCCCCTTTTTGCGTCAGTATGAGCCTTTTTATGTTTTATCTGAGACCATTTGGAATGTCCTGACATTATAATCCTCCGGTATGTTTTTAGATGTTCTATTCCTCTATATGATATTCTTTTATCTTTGTTAAAAGCGTTTTGTAACTCACTTGCAGGATTTCTGCCGCCCTGCTTTTATTTCCCTTTGTCTCTTTCAGCGCCTTTATTATCCTCTGCGTTTCAGCAATCCTTAATGCCTCTCTTGCGGCATCTTCAAGCGCACCGTCCATCGGGAGATTCTTCATGTATGATTCAAAGGCTAAAGGGCTCAGTGATATATGTTCAGGCATTATCGCTTTCCCGTCGCATAATATTATGGCCCGCTCTATTGTATTTTCAAGCTCTCTGACATTCCCCTTCCACGGATACTCAACCATCATTTCAAGGGCTTCGGCAGAGATAGTCTTCAAAGGCGTCTTGAGTTCGGCGCAGTATTTGTTAAGAAAAAACTCTGCAAGCATAGGAATATCTTCAGCCCTTTCCCTGAGCAGAGGAATCCTGACAGGGAATACGCTCAGCCTGTAGAAAAGGTCTTCCCTGAAGGCCTTTTCTGAAACAGCCTTTTCAATGTCCTTATTGCTTGCAGCTATGACCCTTACATCTATCTTTATCGTTTTCAGGCTTCCAATCCTTTCTATCTCCCCTTCCTGAAGTACCCTAAGAAGTTTAGCCTGAAGCGCGGTATCCATCTCGCCTATCTCATCAAGAAATACAGTGCCTTTATCAGCCAGTTCAAATTTGCCAATCTTCTTGAAATCAGCGCCTGTAAATGCTCCCCTTTCATGCCCGAAAAGTTCTGACTCCAATAGTTCCCTTGGTATGGCAGCACAGTTTATAGGGACAAATGGATATTCCTTTCTCGGGCTAAGGTAATGAATTGCCCTTGCGAAAAGTTCTTTTCCGGTACCGCTTTCA
>DOHC01000244.1 GCA_003535475.1 Nitrospiraceae bacterium | reverse complement strand
CTTGCTAAAAGCAACAGAGATTCTCGCAAAGGAAGGTTTTCTTGTATTCCCATACACCAATGATGACCCTATCATGGCGAAAAAACTGGTTGACGCAGGCGCTGTTGCTGTGATGCCATTGGCTGCTCCAATAGGCTCCGGACTTGGAATAAGGAATCCATACAATATCAGGATTATTTTAGAGACAGTGAAAGCGCCGGTTATCGTGGACGCTGGTGTAGGAACTGCATCTGATGTTGCTGTTGCGATGGAATTAGGCTGTGATGCGGTTCTTCTTAACACTGCGATTGCAGGGGCAAAAGATCCGATTGCGATGGCAAGCGCTATGAAACATGCGGTGATTGCAGGCAGGCTTGCGTATAAGGCAGGGAGGATTCCTAAAAAACTTTATGCTGCTGCGAGCAGTCCGATTGAGGGAATGATATGAGCTTGAGAACAGTACAGAAATTAATAAGAATGACTATCTTTCGCTTGCTACGATATTTTTCGACAGGTCTAAGCTCATTACGCTACATCCTCGAAACTCGTTCCGAAGGTATTCGGAACTCAGACAGTCGAGGCTGTGGCCGCTCCATTTCGCTAAGAACTGTGACCGAAAAATCTCTGATGCCGCTCAAGACAGCCATTCTTATTGAACTCGAGTCAATTCTGTTTATGCTGGAATCGAAGACCGCTCAAATACAATGTCCAGTCTCTGAGGGAAGTTATAGGTGGTAGATTTTAAACTGTATTTGATTACTGACAGAAAACTCGTTACTCGTCGCTTGTCACTTGTCACTGCTGTTAAAGAGTCATTAAAGGGCGGGGTTAAGGCTTTACAGCTTAGGGAGAAGGATTTAGGCACGAGGGAATTGCTTGATATGGCATACAGGATGAGAGAGTTAACAGGGAAATACAGGGCGAAATTATTTATTAATGACAGGGTTGATATTGCGCTGTCTGTTGAGGCTGATGGTATTCATCTTGGGCAGAAGAGCATGCCTGCTTATGCTGTAAGAAGGATAGTTAAGGATAAATTTATGATAGGCGTATCAGCGCACAGCATTGAAGATGCAAAACAAGCAGAGAAAGGAGGCGCTGATTTTATAACTCTCGGCCCTGTTTATCAAACACCGTCAAAACTGAAATATGGCCAGCCTCTCGGCGTTGATAGTATCAGAAAAGCAAAGGATGAGATTTCAATTCCGGTTTTTGCTATTGGCGGGATAAAGAAGGATAGAATTAACGAGGTTCTGGATGCAGGCGCTGATGGTGTTGCATTGATAAGAGGAATTTTAGGGGCTAAAGATATTAAAGAAAAGACAGGGGAGTTTTTAAGATTGTTAAATTGAAATGATGTCATTGCGAGGCTCACGAAGCGAGCCGAAGCAATCTCATGACAGGTTTGGAACAGGCTCCGCAATCTCAAAGTCGAGATTCTTTGCTGCGCTCTGAATGACAGAGAAGGAGTATTTAGTGTGACAAGAATAGAACTGGCAAAAAAGGGAATTATCACAGATGAGGTAAAGCTTGTTGCATCTGATGAGGGGTTAACGCCTGAACAGCTTTCAGGAGATATTGCATCAGGCGTGAGCGTTATTCCGATAAACATAAACCACAAGATAAAGCCTCTGGGTATCGGGAAGAACATGCGCACGAAGATAAATGCCAATATCGGCACATCAAAAGACAGGATTTCAGTGGATGATGAGATGGAAAAACTTGAAGTCCTTGTTAAGTATGGCGCTGATGCCGTGATGGACCTTTCAACAGGAGGTCCGATAAAGAAACTAAGGAAGATGATGATTAAAAAATCTCCTGTTGCTGTTGGGACAGTTCCAATCTATGAGGCTGCTGTTCGTGCTGCTGAACAGAAAGGCTCAATAGCAAAGATGACAGCAGACGACCTTTTTAAAGTAATAGAAGAACACGCCAAAGAAGGGGTTGATTTCGTCACCGTCCATTCAGGTCTTACAATGAAGGCAGTAGAGAGATTGAAAAAAGAAGGACGTATTCTTGATATAGTAAGCAGAGGAGGCTCGTTTCTCCTTGAATGGATGATATACACTCAGAAAGAAAATCCTTTTTATGAGCAGTATGACAGGCTTCTTGAGATTGCCTATAAATATGACATGACCCTGAGTCTCGGAGACGGTATGCGTCCGGGATGTCTTGCCGATGCAACAGACAGGACTCAGATAGAGGAACTCCTCACACTCGGAGAATTAAGGGATCTGGCTGTAGAGAAAAATATTCAGGTTATTATCGAAGGGCCGGGCCATGTTCCTTTGAATCAGGTTGAACTTAATGTAAGACTCGAAAAGGAGATTTGCAAGGGAGCGCCGTTTTATGTTCTGGGGCCGTTGGTGACAGACATAGGAATGGGTTATGACCACATAACCGCAGCTATAGGAGGCGCGATTGCAGGAGCAGCCGGCGCAGACTTCCTCTGTTATGTTACTCCTTCAGAGCATATTAGGCTCCCGACCATAGAAGATGTGAAAGAAGGAGTCATAGTATCAAAGCTCGCTGCACATGCCGCTGATATTGCAAAGGGCATTAAGGGCGCTATTGAGAAAGATATTCAGATGGCAAAATGCAGAAAGGCGCTTGACTGGAACGGCCAGATTGCTCTAAGTCTAAATCCTGAGAAGGTAAAGGAATGGAGGGCGGAGATTCCTCCAACGGAAAGCGAAGTATGCAGCATGTGCGGGGAATTCTGCGCAATAAGAACAGTTGAAAGGGCGCTGAAGAAGACGTAAAGTTACTCTGTTTCTTTAAACAACTTCAGCCACTCATCAAACTGCTTAAGTTTATCGTCTCCGAATCTTGCTATTGATTCTCTTACTTTTGAAATCGGTTTTTCTTTGAGCAGTTCATTGTCTTTCGAAAAAAACTTGTCTGCAAAGCATACAATTTTTTCCTCTATAGTGGTTGGCATCATGACCCTTCTTGGCAGCGGGAAATTGTTTTTTTCGATGTCTTTAGTTGAAAGCCCTACTCCTACATGTGTCTCGCATACAATTGCATGTTTTGGATATCCTTTTTTTTCCAAGAGTTCTCTGCCGAGATAGCCGTGACAGATGTACGGTTTGTCTCCATGACAGCCGATGTGAGGTGCGTGCGTGAGGAATATTCCTATGTCATGCAGCATTGCTGCCTCTTCAATAAATTTAATATTAGGATTCAGATGCTTGACCCTCTCAGCAACTTCAACTGCCTTTTTTGCCACCATCCTGCTGTGCTGAACAAGGAACTTATAAGCCTCGGATTCGGGATTATAGTATTCCCTGATTATCTCTATCGGATACATGGGATATTCTAACAGATTTGAATAAGGGAGACATTTTCCGTTATCATAAACTATGAGAATTTTTGTTTTTTTAATTATCATATATTCACTTACCTTATAATGGTTTATAATAAAAAATGGCGCTGCTTGAGATTAAAAAATATCCTGAAAAGATCTTAAAGGAAAAAACTGCTCCTGTCATTGACGCAAACAGCAGCATCCAGAGATTGATAGATGACATGATAGAAACAATGTATGCTGCGGAAGGGGTTGGCCTTGCAGCTAATCAGGTTGGAGTTTCAAAGAGGCTATGCGTGATAGATGTAAGCGCAGTTGATGAAAAAACACCCCTTATAGTACTAATAAATCCGGAGATTGTTGAAAGAAAAGGCTCTGTTGAGGCTGAAGAGGGGTGTCTCAGCATCTATGAGTACAGGGCAAAGGTAAAAAGGGCAGAGGAGGTTCTGGTAAAGGGTTTTGACAGAAAAGGCAAACCCATAGAGATAGCAGGCGGAGACCTTCTTGCAAGGGCGCTTCAGCATGAGATAGACCATCTTGATGGATTACTCTTCATTGACAGGCTGAGCCCCATCAAGAGAGAGTTTTTTAAAAAGCGCTATAAAAAAACTTTAAGTGGTAAATCTAAGAAATCATAACTTTTAACTCTTAACTTTTAATTTTAAACTCGGAGCTAAATGCGTATAGTCTTTTTCGGCACCCCGTTATTTGCAGTCCCGTCACTTAAAGCGCTAATTCAGGCTGGGGAAGAAATCTCTGCAGTCGCAACACAACCTGACAGAAAAAAGGGAAGGGGGCATCTGCTTTCGCAGTCACCTGTAAAAGAACTCGCAGTAGAAAATGGGATACACGTGTTTCAGCCGGAGAAAATGAATGACGCTGCTTTTCTGAATGAGCTTTCGTCAATCAAGCCTGAACTTATAGTGGTTGCGGCTTATGGAAAGATTCTTACAGAGGAGATACTCAGGCTTCCTGAACTGGGCTGCATAAATGTCCATGCATCGCTTCTCCCAAAATACAGGGGCGCTGCTCCGATTGCATGGGCGATAATAAATGGCGAGAAAAAGACGGGCATTACGACAATGCTTATGGATAAAGGGCTTGATACAGGCGATATTCTGCTTCAGGAAGAGCTTGAG
>DOHC01000095.1 GCA_003535475.1 Nitrospiraceae bacterium | reverse complement strand
GGGATGAAAACAGGCGCTCCTGTGATTCCCATGTATTTTGAGAGGCAAGGATTTTTGAGGTACAGGATTGTCTGGAATGAACCTCACGACATGGAGAGAAATGGAAGTATAGAAGAGTTGATTTATCGGAATACGAGAAAGATCAATGCCTTTTTAGAAAAAATAATCCTAAGGAATCCTGATGAATGGTTCTGGGTTCATAGAAGGTGGGGTAGAAAAAACAGGCGGAGAAAAGAGAAGACAAAAATCAAAATCACTCAACAAATCAACTAAGTCAAAGAAATGTTTTTTTCAAATATGTTATATTTTATTTAACATATTTCTTGACAAGCAATATCTGTTTGATATATAAAACATATGTTTGATATATGAAACAGAGGAGAAAACAAAGAGTAATCTGTAACTGATGATTATTTTGCTACTAAATAAGAAGTTTTCTTTTGCCTTTTCTAAAACGTGAATTTGGAATTAATGAATTAATCAAGTTATAATGCTAATTCAGGCAAAAGAGAAAATAAAGTATATGTATCAAGTCATTAGAGGAGGGCAGGACATGTTTTTTAGGGTTTATTGTAGTAAAAAGGAGATCGAGGCTCCGGATATTGAGACTGCAAAGCAAATTCTTGTTAATTCGCTTGATGAAGTTGTGTGGTTGCTTCCAGTAACAGATACTCCTTTCGCGCCTCCGGCAAGAGAACCTAAAAAGATTGAAGTAAAGGAAAAGAAACTCGGAACAGGCTCAATGACCCTGCGCCATTAAAACGTACTATGAAAGTACGCGAAATATAGATAACCTGCGCAGCTTCAAATCAAGGCTGCGAACAGATCTTAGAGGTGTAAAACATGAGGTATGCAGAAACAGGGTATAACCTGGAAATTGATTTGTCAAAAGGAAGCATAGAAAAGGTGGAGACCAATCCGAAGGATATGGAACAGTATCTCGGAGGTAATGGTATTAACGCAAAGCTGCTCTTTGAAAGGGTTCCCCCGGGTGTTGACCCCTGGTCCCCCGACAATCTTCTCATATTCGGCAACGGTCTTTTAAATGGTACATCGGTTCCCGGTGCAAACCGCGTTTCAGTTGATACTATCGCTCCCCTTAACGGATTGATGGGACATTCACTGATGGGCGGCTTTTTCGGCGCAGAGATGAAGATGGCCGGTTATGACAGAATAGTCTTGAGCGGTAAGGCTCCTGATCTGGTTTACATTGCAATACGTAATGATAAGGTTGAGATCCGTGACGCCAGTCATCTGCGTGGAAAAGGTATGTATGACACTGCCTGTACTATCAGGAAGGAATTAAATGACGAGAGAGCCTGGGTCGCTGCCATAGGCCCTGCAGGTGAAAACAGAGTTATGATGTCCTCCATTGATTGCGGCAACTCCAGCGCTGCCAGAACAGTCGGTCCTGTTATGGGTAGCAAGAATGTGAAGGCCATTGCCATCCGTGGAACAAAAGATGTCAATCTTGCCCACCCTGCTGAACTCTGGGAACTGACTTCCAAACTCAGAAAACAGCTTGATGCGAATCCCAACGTAGGAGACTGGATGGCAGTTGATGAAGATGACAGCTTCCATCACAACAACTTCTCCTGGGGTAATGCACGCACCCGTCTGAAAAACTTCTGGAGCGCTTCCCTTGAAGAGAGATGGCGCAACCTGAAATACGATCACATGAGCCGCCAGTCAGGCTGCTGGAACTGCCCCAAGGCATGTCACAATGTTATTCAGTGGCCGGGCCGCAGAAGATTCTCCTATAAATGTTACGGTAAGGATACCTATCACATGGCTTCCTTCCAGGAACTGGATTTTACATATGAGATACTCGGCATTGCCCAGGATTTAGGCCTTGATTCCTATTCAACACCGCAGACAGTGGCCTTTGCCCTTGAGCTTCTCGATGCCGGTATTCTTACTGAAAAAGATTTCCCCGGCATGCCCTCTGATATAAGAGGAAGATTCTACTACCTCATTCATAAAATAGCATTCAGGGAAGATATCGGAGATGTTCTTGCCCATGGTATTTCCGGAGCAGCTGCCATAATAGGCAAGGGCGCAGAAAAATACGATCACAACACAGTCAAAAAATTCGAGCAGCTGCCTATCAAGCTCGGCAAGCTTAATCCGGCCTACTACCTTATGATTGCAACTGGTGAGGATATGGCCATTACACAGATCGAAGGTTCCTTCCCCCAGGATCCTATTGCTGATCCGGAGTTGAGGGAAGAATTCATCAGAAACTGGACTGCCTGCCCTGACGACAAGTTCAAAGAATGGTTCCGGCAGTGGGAAAAACGTGATCAGCTGCCTGATGATGCCATGTGCGCAATCAGCGACTGGAATGAATGTATGCACTACCTCGATGATTCTCTCGGATTCTGCGGATTTGTCTCCTCCTTCAGAGGCCAGTTCGGCGGCACCACAGGATATGATGTATGGAATATGCCGAAGGTGGTTACCCATGCAACAGGAGTTGAATTTGACAAGGACAGGATCTGGGAGTGCTTTATGAGAAACCGGACCCTGGTCAGAGCTTTAAACAGCAGAGCCGGTCTCAGAAGATATATGGAAAGACCGCCTGAGGATCACTGGGCAGTAAGGAATGAAGAATACGAACAGCAACTGCTGACCAAATATTACGATTTCAAGGGTTGGACCTTTGATGGAATACCCACAAAAGAGACCCTGGAGAAACTGAACCTGGACTATGTGGCCGAGGACTTGATCAAGAGGGGAGTTTTGACCGGCGATGAAGTCACTGCCCTTAACGATGCCAGGGCCAGGAAAGAGAAGGAATAAGAGGGGGCATCACCGTGGACGACAAATTATTGAAGAAAAGAATAATCAAGAATATAAAGGTTGATACGAAGAAGTGTGCAGGCTGCAGGGCCTGCGAAATGGCATGTTCCGCCTTCCATGCTGTACCGAAATACAGTTCGGTTAATAGCGGACGTTCCCGTATCATGGTACTCATTGATGAAGTAAGGGATATGTTTGTGCCTATAAGAGCCGGTGAATACACCGAAGCTGAATGCAACGGCAGAAACACTTATATTATTGACGGAAAGGAATACAACGAATGTACTTTCTGCCCTGCCTCATGTCCGTCAAGGGATGCCTTCAGGGATCCTGATTCAGGTCTTCCTCTCAAGTGCGATATGTGTGAAGACGATCCACCTGTGGAAAAACCCATGTGCGTTGAAGCCTGTACATTTGGCGCTCTTACATACGAAGAAAGAGAAGTATGGGAGGAAGTGGAGAGTGCGAAACACGGAGAAATGGAGATAGGATTAAAGGCCATGATAAAGAAACACGGGCTCAAGAAAGTAATGGATACTGTTGCAAGGGTATCAAAGAGCTAAACAATCAGGAAGGATTAAGGAAAGACAATGGAGACTGTAGCCCCCTTCAAAGAGATAATAGAAGAAATAAAACTAAATGGCGGAGAGGCCGTCAAGTATTGCTACCAGTGCGGAAAATGCGATACTGTCTGTCCATGGAACAAAATTATAAAGTTCAGTATGCGCAAGCTGATCCGTGAAGCCACATTCGGCATCAGTGAGATAGAGCGCGAAGAGATATGGCGCTGCACCACCTGCGGCAAATGTCCTCAGCAGTGCCCCAGAGATGTAAAGCAGATAAACGATATGATAGCCCTCCGCAGGATGGCAACAGGATATGGCGTCTTCCCTGCTTCAGTAAAGACTGTCAGGACTATAAGCGGTGGTCTCAACTCCCAGGGGAACCCCTTTGGTGAAGACCGCAACACAAGAGCTGACTGGGCTGAAGGATTATCAGTAAAACCCTTTACAGAAGGAATGGAGATACTCTACTTCCCGGGCTGCTATTTAAGTTATGACCCGAGACTGAAAAAGGTGGCCAGGGCCACAGCCAACATTCTTAACAAGGCAGGGGTGGATTTCGGGATCCTGGGTGTCAAGGAGAATTGCTGTGGGGAAAGCATCCGCAAGACGGGCGATGAGGA
>DOHC01000307.1 GCA_003535475.1 Nitrospiraceae bacterium | reverse complement strand
CTATGCTGACAAGCGAAAGGCCGATTACAGTCAGTAATGTCTTTAAAGCGCCTCCGGAATTGCCTTCTTTCTTTGAGGATATGCGCTTGGCAATGTCTATGTTCTGTTTTATGTCCACTGCTATGACAAAGGCAAAGCTGATTATCCACAGCATAATTGTATCCGGACTCTGGGAGATAAGCGCAAGCAGTATTGCAAATGCCGAAGATACAACCCAGAAGAGATGTCTTTTTTCCTGTCTTTCTGATGCGGCTATGAGATACATCAATCCTGTGCTGAATGAGATTGCAAATGCTGCGTAGGCTATAAAGCTCATTATTACATGAACAAGAAGCCAGTTGCTCTGGAGTGCAGGTACCAATGGCGATATATCTGTTGGCATGCCTGACAGTCCGATAAACGCAAGTGCGATGCCTGCAACCGGGGTTATAAAAGCTCCGAAGGAGCGGTTTTTGTATTTGAACTCTATTATCAAATACCCAAGTATAAGGCACCAGACAAAGAATACCAGAGATTCGTAAAGATTCCTCAAGGGAGCGCTTCGCAGAAGAGACATTACAGATGAACTCTCAGGCATAAGAGTTGTCCACTGCGCATAAGATTCAGACCACCTTACAGCAATTGCTATTGTCTGGGAGATGAATCCTGTTATCGTAAGCGCTGTTGCTGCTTTGCCTGTCTGTGAATTTCTAAAGGCAAGATATGCGATGTAGATTATCATTGCCAGTATGTAAGCCATTGTGGATATGCCGAATAATGTAGAACTGCTCATTTCGCTCCTCCTTCCACTGATCTGCTCAGAAGGGTTATCATTTTATCAATTTTCCTTTCGAAAGCCTCTCTGTTTTTATTTGCGGTCATAGCAATTATTATCCTTGTACTGTTTTTTTCTTCAATAAGCCTGAGCCATATTTTTTTATGACTCATGAAGAAGGCGATATATAGACCTATGCTCATTACTATGCATCCGAGGTAAACAACCCACACTCCGGGGTCGTCTCTGACTTGCAGTCCTGTGTACTGGATTCCCCACAAATCAACGAACTCCACTATATGTCCTTCAGGCAGTTTCCATGTCTCAGGTTGTCTTTTTAGTATCCACCCGCCGTACTTCCTCTTGTTATTTTCATAGAAATTGACTAAGACAGCAGGGTTATTCATCTGCTCTGCATATGTAAAGAGTCTGCCTGTCGATTGGTCAAAGCCGATGGCAGGCGAGAAGTTCTCAATCTTCCCTGTGAGATTTGTGCCGGGGATGCTGAATGAGCCTTCAACTCCGGATTCAATCTCTTCTGTCTTGCCGTCCTTAGGTGTTACCCTGAATTTAAACACGCTGTTTTCCCCGCCTCCGGGGGTAAGTCCATAACTGGACTGATAAAATGTTACCCCTTTGTATTTCAAAGGGGTATTTACCTCTATTTCCTGTATTTCCTTTCCATCTATTTTAACCGACATGCCATTCTCTGTGATTGTAAGCCAGCTTTTATAAGTCTTTGGCATATCACTGTTACTGTAGAAGTCCACATTGAAATCATTGCACGTGATGCTGAAACCTAGGGGCCAGATACCGTATCTCTTCATCTTTAACTTCAGTGATTGTTCCTCCATGTTTAATTTCTGGGAAGCTTTTAAAGTG
This sequence comes from Nitrospiraceae bacterium, assembly GCA_003535475.1. Taxonomy (GTDB): domain Bacteria; phylum Nitrospirota; class Thermodesulfovibrionia; order Thermodesulfovibrionales; family UBA1546; genus UBA1546. The sequence goes on along the minus strand of DOHC01000307.1, from coordinate 1,067 downwards.
CTGCCTTCCACTGACTGCAATGCTGCTATAATCGTTTCCATTTCTGATTCTTGCATAGGAGTCAGATGCCCTGTCTGTGCAAAGGCAACCGAATATGTTTTGCCCTCAGGAAGGTTCAGAAATCCCTTAAATCCGAAGAATATTCCTATGAGTGCGCCGATTAATATCAGAAGTATGCTCAAGTGTGTTATGTAAACGCCGAGCCGTGTATAGTTGCCTTTTTCTGAATACAGTTGATAGCCGTCAGCTTCTTTTGTTTCAAGGAACTTAAACCCTGCTTTCTTTATGGCAATGCCTGCCGCCTCTTTTAGCGCTTCGGTTTTGCCTTTAAGGATTATTTCTTTTTTGCCGAGGTTTTTGAACTGTTCAGAAGTCAACGGCTTAACAGGCTCTTTGACGAGTTTCCATATCCGTGGAAGCCTGTCAATAGAACAAACCGTGAGATTTGCGGCAAAGAGCATAAGCAGCGCAACAAACCACCATGAGTGGTACATATCCATAAAGCCTAACAGATCAAATGCATTATACAGCGCTGGGGCGATTGAATCTCCAAAGAGTTTGCCGATTAGTTTGATGTTCTTTTCAGGCGCTGCATTCTGCTCTATGATTGTCCCTATTATTGAGGTAAGGGCGATAAGTGCAAAAATCACGACAGCAAATTTTATCGAAGAAAAGAGATTCCATATTTTGTCTAGGAGTGTTTGGTTTTTATTTTCTTCCACTTAGGTNNAAAATTTTTTGTCTTAAACAAGCAATGCAAATATGCCTTCATTTCAGCAACCTGAGGCCATTAACAATTACTACCAGCGCACTAATCTCATTAAGAAGCAGTCCTGTCAGTAGGCCGATCCATCCAATCAAGGCTGCAGGGATCAAGAAGGCCACGATGGCCAAAGAGGCAATGATATTCTGACGGATGTTTTTAATTGATCTCTGGCTTAACCTTAGGGCATAAGGGATTTTAGAGAGATCATCAGACATCAGAACAATGTCTCCGGTTTCCATAGCCACATCCGTTCCTGCTGCTCCCATTGCTATTCCGATATCAGAGACAGCCATGGCAGGGG
>DOHC01000049.1 GCA_003535475.1 Nitrospiraceae bacterium | reverse complement strand
TTGCTGCAGCTACAGGGCTGCCGCCTTTTCTGCTCAAATTAGTGATAAACGGGAAATTTTGCGTTGAGAGCAATGCCTTTGATTCAAATGCCTTAACAAAACCGACGGGAACACCGATAACGACAATGGGGGAATCGGTGAATGGGTGAATCGGTGAGTTGAATATTTCAATAACTTTCAGCAAGGCAGTGGGTGCGTTCCCTATTGCTATTATGCCGATGTTATTGTTTTCTTTCAACGCTGACTCAATTCCCATCTCAGCTTTTGTTCTGGTTTCCTCGTCCTGCATCCTGCATCCTGCATCTTGTATCCTGCAAATCACCTCTCCGCCCCATTTTTTTAGCAGTTTTTTATTTATTCCTGTTTTCACCATTTCAACATCTGTAAGGATGTTCTTGCCTGACCTTATCGCATTGATTCCTGTGGTTATGGCATCATGATGGAAAATAAGAGTCCTCTTAAATTCGAAATCAGCAGTAGTATGTATCACACGCTTTGTGATTGGTACTTGTTCCTGAGGAACATCACTTAAATCGATTTCCTCTGAGATTATCTCAAAACTCTTCTTTTCTATATCCTTAGGCAACAGGCCGCGAGATGAAGATATTCTTTCCATTATTACCTGAACCAGTTTTTCGTGAATACCGAGAGGCTCCGTATAAATAAATTCAACATCAGGATACATTCTTTCAGCTTCCTTTATCATTTCAGGAATGTCTTTTGTTACATGCATCCCACTGATCAGGAAATAGGGATGGATTATTATTTTTTTAGCTCCATTGCGAACACTCTCTTTAATCGTATCCGACAACACAGGCTTTGCAAACTGAAGATATGCAACCCTTACACATCCGTTGCTGCAATCAGGGTGGATCATGCTGTGTAAAAGCCTTCCCGTTGTTTCAATATTATTCGCATCCTTTTTAGGGCTGCCGTGTCCTATGAGTATTATGCTTTCCATTACTGCTCCTTTACGTGATTTAGGAAATTCCATGCAATTTCAGAGTCGCTTCCAAAGTGTATGTGAATATAACTTGCAAGGGTATTGCATATCCGGTACCCCTCAGGTTGAAGTTCTTTCCCTGACCCGTTCGTTACTGAATAGGCATGTTTAAGCCTTTCTTCTACGTTTCCTTCTGCGCTTCTGCGCTTCTGCGCTTCTGCGCTATTTCGTATCTCCGAATAATGAAACTCATGCCCCTTCAATTCGTTTCCTTTTTTGCCGAGGATGCAGTCTTCTTTTAATATAATCTCTCTGTAGCCAAGATGCGATCTTCCCTTTTTCATCTCTGTTTCAAATGGAAAGACCCCGGCCATTTCAAAGAAGTTTGCATTAAAATCGTAAATGCCTTTTGACAGATACATCAGCCCGCCGCATTCAGCATATATCGGCTTGCCTGGAATTGCCCAGTCATTAATTGATTTCATCATAGATGTGTTTTCAGATAGTTCCCTTGCATAAAGTTCAGGATAGCCTCCGCCGATGTATATTGCATCCGCAGTGTCAGGGATTACTGAATCAGATAGGGGGCTGAATGTAATTATCTCCGCCCCGGCATTTTTTAATAAATCCAGATTGTCTTCATAATAAAAGCAGAAAGCCTTGTCATAGGCAATGGCGATTATGGGTGAATGGGTGAATGGGTGAATGGGTGAATGGTTATTGTCATTGCGGCTCGGTTGCGAGTCGTACCGACTTGTCCGCAATCCTTCCGAAGAAGAATGATTCCCGACAAGCGGGAATGACGGAACTATACTCGCATTCGTTAACTCAACTATTCTATCAATATCAATGTACCTCAAAACCGCATCTGCAAGCCTGCCAATATTTTTTTCAGTAAGCGGATTCTCCTCTGCGACTGTAAGCCCAAGGTGCCTGTGTGGTATCTCAAAATCCAAATCTCTCGGCAGATACCCTAATACTGTTACATCCTGCGCGCTGTCTTTCAGTCTTTTGAAATGATTATCTGACGCAACACGGTTGAAGATAACACCGGCTATATAGAGTTTGGAGTTTGGAGTTTGGAGTTTTGAACTTTGAATTTTGAACTTTGAATCCGTCTCTCTTAACTCATAACTCTTAACTCTAAACTCTGAGCCATATTCCCTAAACCCTTTAACAACCGCTCCAGCGCTCTCGGCCATGCCATAGGCATCAACAACTAAAAATACAGGCAGGTTAAGCAGTCCTGCCAGTTTTGCTGTGCTGTATTCGCCGTCATACATTCCCATAACGCCTTCAACGATTGCTAAGTCTGCATCTGCTGAATATTTATAGAAACACTCTTTGACATATTCCTCGCCGCACATCCATATATCAAGGTTTCTTGAATATCTGCCTGTAACAAGCCTGTGAATGCCCGAATCTATAAAGTCAGGACCTGCCTTAAACGGCTGAACTTTCAGCCCCTTTTTCTTCAAGGCAGCCAAAAGACCAAGCGTTATAGTCGTTTTTCCGCACCCGCTGTGAGTGCCTGCTATAATAAAACCGTTCATATTCGCCTTTCAATAATTCGCTGTTTCTGTCATTCCGCACTTGATGCGGAATCCAGGGTTTCCCGTGAAAACGGGAAACCAGTTCCTTTGTATAGCTCCCCACTTTCGCGGGGACGGCGTCTGGATTCCCCGATTAAATCGGGGAATGACAAGTATATTTATGTTATTCAGGTATCCGGCAGCAAGCCGTTGGATTTTTCAATTCTATCTTGACATAAATCCAGGACAACCTGCAAAACCCGCGCATCCTGCTTTCCGCAGCCGGCATGAGGCATTGATGCATGCAGTTATTGCCCCTTTATTATGAATTTTTGGAGCAGGCCCTTCTAATTTTTTCGGTTTACCCCTAACTACTTTCTTTTTGATCTTGATCTGCCGGCGCCTTTCTTTTTGGGAGAGACATTTTCAAGCTTAGCAATCTGAGCTTCAAGTTTTTTTACTCCTTTGACAGCAGATTTCACTTTCGCGTCAAGGAGGGGATTCTTGGAGCCTTTTGATGCGAGATCGTAAACCTTCCCGCCGAGTTCTGTGAAATTAGACTGAACCTTCATTTTCAGTTCAAAAACTTTGTATCTCCTCTTTCCTTCCTCTGCCAGTTCCTCTGCCTTTTCAACGGCAACAGTAGCTCCCTTTCTTACGGTAGCAATGCTTTCATCAACGCTTTTCTGGATGTCCTTTTTAACCCTGTCCCATAGTCCCATAAAATGCCTCCTTAATTAAATGTAAATGGTATCTCTAACATATCACAAAACTGCTCTATTGAAAAGAGAAAAAAGATATGTTAATCTCAGACTGCTTATTATGTCATTGCGAGGGGCAATGCCCCTCGCAATCTGTATAGAGATAATTTATAATAAACATAAAGACGAGATTGCTTCACTGCGCTCGCAATGACACGGATGAAGAGTTCGCGAAAATGCTAAAAAACGACAGATGGATAATAGAAATGGCTGAGAAGGGGATGATAGCTCCTTTTGACAGGAATCAGGTGAGAAAAGGGGTTATCTCTTACGGCGTGAGTTCTTACGGCTATGACATGAGATTGTTCGATGAGTTTAAGGTTTTTGATGCTAAGGAAAATGCCGTGATTGACCCTAAGAATTTTGACAAGACGCATTTTGCTGATTTCAAGGGCGATGTCTGCATAATGCCGCCGAATTCGTATGTCCTCGGACGCTCTCTGGAATATTTCAAGATTCCAAGAGACGTGCTTGTTATATGCCTTGGAAAATCAACATACGCGCGCTCTGGAATTATTGTAAATGTAACACCGCTGGAGCCTGAGTGGGAAGGATACATAACCATCTCAATATCAAACACGGCGCCTGTACCGGCAAAGCTATATTCAAATGAGGGGCTTGCCCAGCTTATATTTCTTGGAGCATCAGAGATGTGCGTGACTTCTTATGCTGATAAAGCAGGGAAGTATCAGGCGCAGAAGGGGATAACTCTTTCAAAAACATAGGGCTTTTTATTGTATAACACCTATATCGCCTCAACGTTTCGTTCTTTCTTCGCGTGCCACATTAACAACTTGCTGTCTTGCTAACTTTTCAGGTTTGGAATAAAATAGGCGGGAAATATCAGGCTTTTCATTAGGAGTGCATGGTAAGAAATCCTGAAGACAAAGCACGTGAAGTTATTGATGGGATGCTTGAAAAAGCAGGCTGGCATATATACGATCTCAAAGAAGCGAACATCTATGCACACCGCGGGGTAGTAATTCGAAATTTTCCTCTTAAATCGGGTCATGGTTTTGCCGATTATCTTTTCTATATTGACGGCAAGGCATCTGGAGTAATCGAGGCCAAAAAGAAAGGCGCTACATTAACCGGTGTAGAAATTCAGTCTGATAAATACAAACATGGTCTTCCGGATATTCTTCCTGCATGGTTTAAGCCATTACCTTTTTGCTATCAGTCAACCGGAATTGAGACCCGATTCACTAATGGCTTAGAGCCTGATTTTTGTTCCCGTAATGTCTTTTCTTTCCACAGACCTGAAACACTGTCTGACTGGCTGCATGATGATGTAAGGGCAATTCATGAATTG
>DOHC01000074.1 GCA_003535475.1 Nitrospiraceae bacterium | reverse complement strand
CATAACCCGAAGGTCAGAGGTTCAAATCCTCTCCCCGCCACCAACTATAAATCCATGGCCTTCAAGGAGTTGAAATCTATCAGGGCATTCGCCCATAATAGACTGACCTTAGCGCTTTGTTAATTTTTGTCAGAACCTGCCTCCTTCTAAAAAGAAGCGGTTTAGCATCTGTCAAATAGGACTTCTCTACTTTGGCAGTTTAGGACATTATCATTTTGATGTTACACAAACGCAGAAGGGCATAAAGTTTAATTTTATTGATTACATTGCTTTACAAGCATCCATAGCGCTGATTTCCGCTGATTTATTGCCTGCTGTACACAGAAACAAAAACCTGAAATCTGAACATATCATCCGATACTGTAAATCTTTTGACCCTGCGGTAATCTTTCATCTTGCTTTCAACATAAGCCGGCAGTTTCAGGGTTTTATCATCAGAGATTAACGCCACTACTGCCGAATCTTCTTTCTTATTAGTTTCTGAATAATAGTCGGGGTTCTTGTATTCCCATGTAAACCTGAGCGGTGAGATTTCTATTTCCTGTGGGCTTATCGGGATTGACCTCATGTACTCATGCCTGATTTTTTTTGATGTGAAGATATCAAGAATTGGGACAGAGACAGCTATGTTTGCATCAGGTCCCCCTCTTTGTACAGTCAAGACCTCCACTATGCCGCCATCCAATGAGTCTATGTATTCACCTGCATCCCTGAGATTTACAAGGCTTATCTTTTCTGTCATCGGAAGATAGGCAAAGACTGCCACAACAATAGAGACGCATGCAATACATAATGCAAAAAACTTAATCGCCTTCCTGTTTTTAACATGCATCAGGCCATAGGAAGCCATGAGGCTTAACATAGGGAAAATCGTCATGATATAGCGCGACCTCTTAATCTGGAACAGGAATACGAGGAGAACCATCCATAATATGATCACATACTTCAAATCCTTTTTTCTGATTGCAGAATAAACAGAATATCCGGCTGCAATAGTGATAAAGGCATGCGTCTGGAAAAAGAAAGTAGAGAAAAAACTCTCGCCCCATCTTTTTAATCCGGGTTTCTGAAAGCTGAGCAAAAATCTTATCTGTTCCGAAAACACATCAAGCTTATAAAGGATAAATGCTCCTGCTAACAATCCCGAAATTGATATGATAGACATTCCCCTGATCATGATTTTTCTCCTCTCGCCCGATTCCCTGATAATGTAAACGGCGAGTATCACAACTAGAACAGAGAGCATGAGCCACGCTGAATATTTTGTAAAAAAGGTAAGTGTAATTGAAAAAGACGAAAACACAGTAAAGCACTTTCCGCATTCGAGAGCCTTCAGGAATAAAAATACCGAAAGTGTGACAAAGAACATCAAAGGCACATCAACCATCATTAATGGAACATTAACAAGAATGCAAGGTATGCCCAGAAAAAGAATTCCGCCAATCAAACCTGTATCCCTGTTCCAGAGTTTGCTGCCGATGAGATATGTGAGAGCCGCTGTCAACGAAAAAAGGATGCTCGTAAAAATCTGGACGTGGATTCTTGCCTCCCCGAACAACTTAAATATCAAGCCGTAAAGAAAGGGCATCACCGGCATGTCTGTCCACGCAGGTATTGTCTTTCCCCATTCCCTGAGAAAATATCCAGCCCCGTAAACCTCAAGATGTTTTGCCTGCGTGAAGTATCTTGATGCATCCAGAATAATCTCAGGCTCTCTCCAGAAGAGGAATGATATTGCAAATGAAAAAGTAAAGAGAAAGAGCGCAGGATGCTTATCGACAAATGGGAGCCTCGAAAGAAAATAAGCGATCAAAATGGAAAAGATGAGAATAAGAAAGATTCTTGCGGGATCAGCATATAAAAAGGCCCATTCCCAGCTTGCGAGCCTGTTGTCATCTAAATCTCTTAACAGGAAAAGGGTGATAAAAGAAGAAAGCATGAGGATGGAAATAAGAAAAACATAGCTGTTCCTCTTAAGCCGCTGGAAGACTCTATTCATCAATTATAATCACTACCAGGAGATAACCAAGTCATGGAAGAAAATTTCATCTACTATGTTTTCATATGACTCCGACTTCTTTATGAGGTCAATAACTTTTACAACGCTCTTCTCTGCTTGTACGGCTATTATCTTGTCTGATAAAACTGTAGGCCCGTCGTTAAGTATGTGAAGTATCATCTTGCTTTTCCCTTTCATAAAACAATCACCCTGTCAGCCTCATGTATCATCTCTGCATTATTTAGCTGGCTTCCGCATACAATCTCATCAGGGATGCCTTCCTTTGACACTCCTAATCCCTTTGCATTGTAATCACAGAAACTCATTCTGATGCCATACATACTGCATAATTCCCTGAAAGAAGAGTTGCCAAGAAGCCTTGTGCCTTCATCCATGTTAAATATTATGACCTCATGCCCTTTTGAAAGCGCAGCCTTTGTTATACCTATTATATCCGACAGGTGCCTGTCAGTATTTATTAAGATGCCAAGCTTCATATCCGTTTTCCATGAATTCTTTTTTGAAATATTTATGCTTTAAATTAAACATGGCGCAGCCTAATACGGAATCACAATATCGTATTCTGTCAGGGCTTGCGCAATTTCTTCAGTGGCCATTTGTGTAAACTTATTTTCCGGATTATTTGAATATATTTTTGCATTCATGTCACCGAGAGTCTCCACGCTCATCTCAATATTTTTATCAGATGCAAGCCTTGTATCCATAACAAATACGCTTACCGAATTATCGGCAAGTGTAAGCCCTACAGCCATTCTTAAAGCTTCATGCTGCCTGTCCCTTACCAGCACCGCAACTTTTTTTGTCATTTTCCCTTTTGGTTATCAGTCTATAACTCTGTTATTTTGTAATATAAATTACTAAATAAAACAAAGTCAATTTTGTCTGACAATATCTGCTACTTCTTTGGCTCCTATCATCTCCATGCATTGAATGTTCTTGCATTTTTTTTTGTAACACGGAGAACATTCAAGCCCTTTCCTGATTATGACATGCGATTTACCGTAAGGGCCTGTTCTTAGTGGGTTAGTGGGCCCGAATATGGCAAATACAGGAACATTGAGCGCAGCAGCGATATGCATTGGTCCTGAGTCATTTGTGACTACAAACCTTGCATTTCTTATTATCTCTATAAGCTCTTTCAGCGTTGTCTTGCCTGCAACGGATATGGCATTACCAGCGGAATTCCTAACGACAATACCTGCTATATCAGAGTCTGATTCTCCGCCCACAATGATTGATTTCACCTGCATCATTGACGAGAGTTGTCCGAATCTTTCCGGAAACCATCTCTTTGTCTCCCATCTTGCGCCGGGGACTATAACAGCATATCTTTCCGGGAGTTGAAAGTTGAGAGTTGAAAGTTGAGAGTTGAAAGACAGAGGGAACGGAAATTTTATATCGGAGATGTCGCATCCGAGAAATTTTGCTATCTCAAGATACCTGTCCACTGCATGAACATCCTTGCCTGCCTTAACAGTGTGCGTATAAAATATCCTGCTGCCTTCCCTCGCCTCTTTAAACCCTATTCTTACAGGTGCGCCTGTTGCCTTTGCAAGAACCCCGCTTCTGAGAAGGCCCTGCAGGTCTATAACAATATCGTATTCCTCTGCCTTTAAAGATTTGAACAAAGACCTCAGTTCTTTTATCGTAGTCCCTGCGCCCTTAACCCTCTTCCAGTCATCCTTATTAATAATCCAAAGCTTGTTTATCATCGGATGCCCCTCAAGTAGCCCCTCAAGCCCCTTTGCGATAATCCAGTGAATCTCCACTTTTGGGAAGCTGTCTCTTAGGGCATTTAAAAAAGGAAGGCTGTGCACAACATCTCCAAGCGAGCTTGGTTTTATGGTAAGGATTTTCCGGGGCGGTCTTTTGAGTTTCAAAACATCCATAACCATTATGTTATATTTTACAACATCTGTTAGTT
>DOHC01000254.1:436-6329 GCA_003535475.1 Nitrospiraceae bacterium | reverse complement strand
TCCTCAAGGGTCTTTAAAAGGGCATTGAATGCAGAGGTTGAAAGCATGTGCGCTTCATCTATGATATAAATCTTGTACCTGCCTCCAAGCGGGGTATACTTAACGCCTTCCCTCAAATCTCTTATGTCATCAACGCTGTTATTTGATGCGCCGTCTATTTCAAGGACATCAATTGATGTGCCGTCTTTAACTGCAGTGCATGATGCGCACGCGCTGCACGGAGACGGTGTCGGCCCGTTTTCGCAGTTAAGAGCCTTTGCAAGTATTCTTGCAGTGGATGTTTTGCCCACACCTCTCGGCCCTGAGAATATATAGGCATGCGCGATCTTTTTTTGTGAGATTGAGTTTTTCAGAATCCGGGTAATAGGCTCCTGTCCCACAAGGTCGTCAAACCCCTGAGGCCTCCATTTTCTTGCAAGTACTAAATAGCTCATAGGTTTATTTTGCCAAAATGATGCATGCAACCTTTTTGTCTTTCTGCAGCCGGGGAACAACTTGCTGCGGCACCCAGAGTAAATGCTTACCACTGCTTCCTTCCGGACCTGATGGGGTTCACATCCCTCTGCTGCGCAGGGCCATCCCCAGGCTGCAGTAAAATCCCAAACAACGCTTGGGAATTAAAAATTTAAAGTGAAAAGTTCAATGAATTCAGATTTTAACTCTTAACTCTCGACTTTTAACTTATTTGATGGCGGAGAGGCAGGGATTNNCCTTCGGCCTCTCGGTCACCTCTCCTCTGTAAAAAAGCACTTGGAATTTTAACTGATAAAACAGGGTTTAATCAACTTATGGATAAAAAAGTTTATGATGCTCTTATGTTTTGTAGATACAGACATCTGAGGTTTATCATAAAAAGAGGTTTGCTACAGGCAAGGTATATATTAACGGCCCTGAAGGCTTTTGGAGTTATGCGAAAGAACGGCTTATTAAGTTTCATGGGGTCTCCAAAGAAAAGTTTTCTTTGTATTTAAACAAGAGATGGAGTTCAGGTACAATAATAGAAATAATAATATGTTTGCTTCGTTGGTTAAAAACATATGTAATGCTGTGCCAAATCTTTTATAATTACCTGAGTTATTATTAGGCTTAGTTTAAAAAACGTCATCTGCTGTGCCTTCTTTTCCGTCAGGCCCTGCGCTGAAGAGGACAAAATCACCAGCCGCTGGTTTATAGGTATACTGTCTGCCCCACGAATCAGCCGTTTTTGTTATCTGATCAATTGATTGAGGATAAGAGCCGTTCTCATATTTGTATGCCTCAATAACGAATCTTATGTTGTCTATGTCCGCTGATGTTTTAATTCTGTCAGTGTAGTCAGACCGCTGCGAAGGAAATGAGATTATTGCAATAAAAAGGCTGGCCAGGAATATAACCGGAGTAATAAATGGCGGGTAGGGAATGCCTTTTTTCGCTGACGGCAATGCCCCACGCAAGGCAATCTCAGGAGCTACTGGAGCAGCCTCTTTAGGTTCTATCATGCCTTTTTCCATAAGAGATACGAGAGACTTGGACGCCTGGAAACTGTCCATATGGCTGGATTCAATTATTGCGCTGACATCTCTTTCGCCATCCACAAGCCCGAGAATCTCTTCTTCATCAGAGGTAAGCGCGGCGCCTGATTTGCCTGTCTTTTCAAATATGGTGTCAGGGCTTAACTTGCCTTCAATCAGCGACCATTCATCTACAATGCGAAGCCCTTCCATCAGGACATGCTGGGTATCAAGCGATACAGGCATCGCCTTATCAACAGGCACTCCTTGAGGAGAAAACTCATAGTCACCGTCTTTCCAGCTGAAGAGTTGAATCACAGTCTCGGTTATCTGTGTTGTTAGAATCTCCTGAATCTGTTCTTTTCCAACAACGCCTTTTTTTATAAGGATGCCTCCAAGTTTTTCTCCGGTTGACTGCTGTTCCTCAAGGGCTTTCTGAAGGTCTTCCTCTTTAATCAGCTCCTTCTTTAAGAGCAGTTTGCCGAAGCGGTTTGTCTCTCTTTTCCGTTTTGTCTCTGCTGATATAATATTGCCCTCATAGAATAGCAGCCGAACCTTGTCCATCCTGCCTTCAAGCGTGAGGACACCTGTTTTACGCTGGAAACATATAAGCTGCAGTATATCTGCCAGGCCGAATTCTTTTAAGGAACCCTCTAAAGACATCTGCTTACTTCAGCCTCCTTCTCGCGTCTATATTGGAGGTAAGATATAAAAAAGCCATAATTACTGACACCGGTATTGTAATCCAGCTATGTGAAAACAGTGAAAGTCCTGTAGAAAATAACGGGTTAAGCAATATCAAAAGCAGCAGGAAACAAAATAACCACAGTAATAAAGTTCCTGAGAGAATTCTCCCCCAATAAATATGGGCTATTCCGGGAGGAGCAAAAGAAAGAATCCTGATTATACGCCTTTTTTTCTTCTGGAGTTCCTGAACCTCAAGCTGTTTTGCTACCCTTATTCTTGAATCAAGAGCATCAAGTTTAATAAGAGACTTATAGCATAAAGAGCACATTTCCCCCCACAGCTTTCCCTTCCCGCACTTTCCGCAAAGTATTACTCCGCACCTCTGACACCTGTATGCCCTCTCTTTAAATGCCGAGTCCATAATGAAAAACAGCGCCAGCAGGGCAATAGAGACGATGACAGAAGAGGCAGAATTCAGGGGAGAGATTTTTACCAGTCCCCGTGAGCTGTTTTCCGCATATTCCCACATAGCTGACATTGGAATGGTTTCATCAATGACAAAGCGGTTAGGATTCCGGCTTGCGGCTGACGAGAATTGGGATACGGATTCCCTGCTGAGTTTTACAGCTTCGGTGAAATATTCCTCTCCCTTTGCAAAGTCAAGTGTTTCCCGTGATACATAGCTGAGATTGTAATAAGCCGATGCAAGCGGTTTCAATTCTATGGATTTTTTATATGATTTTTTTGCAGCAGCCATGTCATTGATGCTGACATAGGAATTCCCGAGATTGACGTAAGCCTGAGGATTAGGATGCGAAGCCAAAAGTTTTTTATAGGCAGCTATTGCCTCTTCATAGCGTCCCTCCCGCTTGAGTGCAAGGCCGTAGGAAAAAAGGGATATATAATCACCTTTATTTTTAAGAACGGAGGCGGCATATTTATTGTCCCTGCTTTCATTGACAGCCACAATAGCCCTGAGCTCAGAAGAGGGAGCTGAGAGAAACATGTTTATAATGTTCAGACAGAGAGGAGCCATGAGGAGAAGCAGAACAGACGCATAAACAACAGTCTTATTCATTCCTCTGAAATATAATCCCAGCAGAAGCAGGGAGCCTGTCATGAAGAATAAAGGGCCAAAAAAAGAGAGCGGGACAAGCAGCATGGCAATTAAAACCTTTTTCTTGTTTTCCTTTATATCATGAGACAGAAGAGGGGCGTCTGTAAAAAGCCTTACAGCTAAAACCAAAGCAAGCACAATAACAAAAGAGAGTATGAGGCTTGCAGTAAAAAGCCCAGTAATACTTATTAACCACCAGAAACTTTTCTTGTAAGCCTTAAATCCCTTGATGGTATAATCAAGGCTCTCAAATATGCCGTTTGCCGAAGGCGAAAAACTTATCTTTGCCATTTCAAAATATGCAGGCGGGAGAGCGGGAGAATGCTTTAGCGACTCTGCTAAAAGGCTCTTGGCTCTTGGCGGATCAGCGTTGGCTTTTTTTATCAGGACATACGAATAAGGCTCATTGTTTTTAAGCCCTTTGTCAAGCCGTGATTCATAGATATCTTCAGCGGAATGAGAGAGCGGAGTAAATGTGGAAAGCGTAAAAATTAACAGTAAGAGTACAAATATAAGAGGGGATGTAAGTTTTAATTCCCTGTTATAGTCTTCCATCTTGCCCCTTGAATGTTAATTTTTACGATAAAGACCTTTCTCCAATCTTTCTTTCCGCCCCTTTTATAAGCCTCTCTATATTCCCAATGTGTCTCACTAAAATCAAAAACGTAATCATGACCGAGATAAGTACTTTTATCCTCACAGGGTCAAACAGAAACACATTTACAGGAAGAAGCCCGAATGCTACTATCGCGCCGAGAGAAGAATATTTTGTTATAAGTGCTGTAACAAGCCATATTATAAGTGTAAGTATAGCAACTTGAGGAGAATAAATCACTAAAACACCGATGCTTGTGGCAACGCCCTTGCCTCCTCTGAATCTGAGAAACAGCGAGAAATTGTGGCCGAGTATTGCGGAAAGACCCGCCAGCCCTTCAATTGTGGCCTGAGGATTTGATGTTATAGATTTTAAGATTCCTGCTCCAAATTCTGAGGCGTAGAATCCGGGGTAGGAAACGAAAGCCCTTGCTATTGCAACAGCCGCTGTGCCCTTTAAAACATCTCCCAAAAGCGTAACCAAAGCAGCCCCTTTTCCTAAAGACCGAAGCACATTTGTTGCGCCTATGTTGCCGCTGCCAATTTTTTTCAGGTCAACGCCTTTAGCCTTTGCGATTATTACCCCGCATGGAATTGAACCGAGGATAAATGCAAAGGCTATCAGCAGTGCAAGTTTCACCTGAAAATGCTCCAATACGTCATTGTCCGACTTGATCGGACAATCCAGAACAAAAGAAAACTGGATTCCCCGATTAAATCGGGGAATGACATTTTCATTGTCTTTTGTGTCTCCTTGAGACATGATTGTTTCATCTAATCTTTTTCCAGAAAGAGATTGTATACTGAATTCCTGAGATTACAGAAAGGACGAGCGCTGCCCATATGAAAATCATGCCGACATCATAAAGGTCTATATCAAATATGCTTCCCCCGAGAATCAGGCAGAGGATTGCCGTTATCTGCGCTGTTATCTTGAGTTTTCCTCCCATTTCAGCCGGGATAATAATGTTTTTTGAAAGAGCAACAACGCGCAGTCCTGTTACAAAGAATTCCCTGACAATTATAACTATTGCCATCCATGCGGAAAGCCGTGCCATATCCACCAAGACCACAAGAGCCGAGATGACAAGAAACTTATCTGCAAGGGGATCAAGGATGATGCCGAACTTTGTTACCTGCCCTGAACGCCTTGCAAGATAGCCGTCAAGAAAATCTGTTAATGCAGCGATTCCAAATACTGCCGCGCCCCAGAATGGATGCTGATAAGCTACGATTACGAAAACAGGGATAAGGATAATCCTGCTTAATGTAAGGACTGTCGGGATATTAAGTTTTAAGATACCCATCTATGACTTTATTCCATACCCCTTTGGCTTTTCGGATAAGGTCCGTGACCTCTCTTGCAGCAGCCCTGCCGCCTCTGTTTTTTGTGACGGCTGAGGCATGAGATTTGACTTCATCAGGCGAATCAGCAACAGCAAAAGAAAGCCCGACCCTCTTTAGCAGAGGCATGTCCACTATATCATCACCTATATATGCTATCTCATTATCCCGGAGAGAAAACTTACTTTTAATACGGTTGTAGGCTTCTATCTTGTTGTAGCATTTCTGGTAAACCTCGGCAATTCCGAGCTCTTTTGCCCTTCTCTCCACGGCCTTTGAGTTCCTTCCTGTAATTATGGCAACGTGAATTCCTGCCCTGATGAGCATTTTTATCCCCTGCCCGTCGCGCACGTGGAATGCCTTGAACTCATTGCCTTTATTGTCAAGGATGATGCTTCCGTCTGTAAGAACTCCGTCAACATCAAGAATCAGAAGCTTTATGTTTTTAGCCGTCTCCGTGATTTGTCTTTTTGTCTTTTTCATAGTGAAAATACCTTTTTCCCGTCATGCCCGAAGTTTTTAATCGGGCATCCATGCCTTTCTCTGGATTCCCGCTTACAGACCGCGGGAATGACATTTTCATTTCTTATAAGTGGTTCATGCTGATTTTTTTATGGTGGAGCTGATCGGGATCGAACCGACGACCTCTTGAATGCCATTC
>DOHC01000254.1:0-426 GCA_003535475.1 Nitrospiraceae bacterium | reverse complement strand
TGAAAAGTATTTTGCAGCAACACCTCTTACATGCCATAATCAATTCTTGATTTGCATATTATTATCCAATAAACTTTTGAGAATTGCATTATGGCATCCGGTTAAATCATGTTGAAATCAACTGCATTATTTAGATCAAGGTTATTCTCTGTGCCTTGGAGCAGCGGCATGGGAATCATGTTTTGATATTATTTCTGTGAAACATGTAGAATTCCGGATGTTGTCGTAAGTCTTTGATGTCTTAACATAGTTCCAGTTGTTATACCCCTTTCCTATAGCCTTTTTTAGCCACATGCACGCTTTCTCCGCATCATTTTTTGCCGAATAAAGTTCCGCCATGCTGTTTAGAGCGTAGATGTTGTTTGGGTTGAGTTCAAGAGACTTTTTAATATCGTTTTCAGCCTCCTCATATTTACCCATCAGAAT
>DOHC01000056.1 GCA_003535475.1 Nitrospiraceae bacterium | reverse complement strand
GGCGGAGGGCCAAAGATAAGTTCAACAATGGAAAAGATGGGCAAGAAACCGAAATTTATCCATGGCCAGCGCGTTACAGACAAAGAGACAATGGACATCGTTGAGATGGTTCTCGGCGGGCTTGTCAATAAAGAGATAGTCTCTCTTATAAACAAGCACGGAGGAAAAGCCATAGGCCTGAGCGGAAAAGACGGCGGGCTTATCAAGGCAAAGAAAAAACTCATGAAAAAACCCTCGCAAAAGGCAGGTGTTGAAGAGCTGATTGACCTCGGCCTTGTAGGCGAGGTAACGGATATAAATTCGCAGGTGCTTAAAAGCCTTGAAAAGGAAGGGTTCATTCCTGTCGTCTCTCCGATAGGCATTGGAGAACACGGCGAGACATTTAATATCAATGCGGACTATGTAGCATCTTCAATAGCGGCAAAACTCAAGGCAGAAAAGCTTATTCTCCTCACAGACGTGCCCGGCATTAAGGATAAAAAAGGGAATACAATCTCAACGCTTTCTCAGAAGCAGATAAAAAAACTTGTCTCTGACAGCACAATTTCAGGCGGCATGCTTCCAAAAACTCAGGCATGCATGAAAGCGCTTGAGGACGGGGTTGCCAAAACCCATATCATTGACGGACGCATCGCACACTGCCTGCTGCTTGAGATATTCACAAAAGAAGGAATCGGAACTGAGATTGTAAAATAATCAGGTCATCCTTCGGCATACTGCACCTCAGCTTCGGAGATTACCTTGTCTCTGAAATACCTGCTCAATTCCTGAGGTGTTCTTAAATCCACCTTTTTCCCAGTAAGCTCTAAAAGTTCTCGTTCCATATGGGCAAGCTTAAAGAAACCCGGGATATGAGCAGGATCAAATTCAACAAGCAAGTCAATATCGCTGTCCGGCCTGAAATCGCCGTGAAGAACAGAGCCAAAGAGTAATAACTTGCGGATATGATTCCTCTTGCAAAACTCGGCTATTTTTTCCTTTGGTAGTTCAATATGCCCCTTACTCACTATCCAACAATACCTTATGGCCGCGTACCAGATAGATTTTTCTCTCAATTAATTCTGCCGGAACAACCGAATCCATATTCCTCCATCGTAATTAATCAGCTCCACATCCGCACTTTAAAATTTTCCCCTAAATATTAAAATCTTTCAGCAATATTTGCAAGGCGAAACATCCCTTGTCAATCAGTCCTATGCAAGACTATAATACAGCATGGCTAAAATCAAGACCTTCTTTCAGTGCCAGGCCTGCGGGTATGTGAGCGCAAAATGGCTCGGGAAATGCCCGGACTGCGGGGAATGGAATACCCTTGCTGAAGAGAAAAAAGAGACAAGGCAGGGAAGAAAATCATCGGGAAGGTCCGAACCCCAGCCCCTGAACACAATCGTCAGCGGNNTCAGCGGAAAAGAAAAGCGCACAACAACAGGAATAAAGGAATTTGACAGGGTTTTGGGAGGCGGGGTTGTTGCAGGCTCTGTAATCCTTGTCGGCGGAGACCCCGGAATCGGAAAATCAACTGTCCTTATTCAGGCGCTGTCAGGCCTTTCAAAAAAATATGAAAGCGTGCTTTACGTATCCGGAGAGGAATCTCCTGAACAGATAAAACTGAGAGCGGAAAGGCTTTCTGTAGATTCCGGCAAGATAATACTCCTTGCAGAGACATCGCTTGAGAATATAATTGACACAGCCTCAAAACTAAAACCCGGCACAATAGTAATTGATTCCATCCAGACAATGTACACAGAGGAAATATTGTCAGCCCCGGGCTCAGTTAGTCAGGTTCGGGAATGCGCGGCAAGGCTGATGTTCTTTGCAAAGAAATCGGCAATCCCCGTTTTTCTTGTCGGGCATGTGACTAAAGAAGGCGCAATTGCAGGGCCGAGGGTTCTTGAACATATAGTTGACACTGTGCTTTACTTTGAAGGAGACAGAGGACATTCTTACAGGATATTAAGGACTGTTAAAAACCGCTTTGGTTCAACAAATGAGATAGGCGTGTTTGAGATGACAGACTCAGGGCTTTCAGAGATTGAAAATCCCTCTGAATTATTCCTCTCGGAAAGGCCTCTTAATGTCTCAGGCTCCACAGTTGTTGCAAGCATGGAAGGAACAAGGCCGCTAATGGTGGAGATTCAGGCTCTGGCCTCGCCGACAACATTCGGAATGCCGAGAAGGACAAGCATTGGAGTTGATTTCAACAGGGTTAATCTTCTGACTGCAGTGCTTGAGAAAAAGGCAGGGCTTCATCTCGGCGGAATGGATATATTCATAAACGTAGTCGGCGGGCTCAAAATAATTGAACCTGCAATTGACCTTGGAATTATAATGACGATTGCATCATCGCTGAGGGACATCCCCATTGATCCTAAGATATTTATGTTCGGCGAGGTAGGCCTTTCAGGCGAGATACGGGCAGTTGCTTATGCGGAGCAGAGGATTAAGGAAGCCGCAAAGATAGGATTCAAAAAAGCGCTCATGTCCAGAACAAACAGCGAGAGGCTGAAGGAATCTTTCGGGCTTGAGATAATGGGAGCGGAAAATGTTGAAGACGCACTTGAAAGCATCGGGATATAAGATTCAGGATTCAGGATTCAGGATGCACGATAAAAAAAGTCATGCATCGTGCATCGTGAATCGTGCATCGCTTATATTCTTCACTATTTGCCTCATGTTGTTCACTCTCTCCTGCGCTCCCAAACTGCTTGAACTGCCTGATTACAAGGGCATTGATGTAAAAACAGTTATCACGGAGCGCAGCAGCGTAAAAGGCGTTAACGCAATATTTTACATTGAGTTTGAAAAGAACGACAGCACAATGACAGGAGACGCCGCGCTCACGCTTACGGAGAAAACCCTTGATCTGNNAGGAATAATAAAAAGCATTCCTCCCTCTGACAGGAATAAAAACATAATACTGGTAGAAGGGTTAAGAAGCAGTATGTTGTGGTGGCTGATAAAAGATTATGAGATTGAAGAGCAAAACGGTAATTATCATATCAGAAATTCAAGCCGGAAGATTGTCATTGATAAAAAAACCATGCTCCCTGTATCCCAGACAATAGAACTTGACCCCGGGAAAGAACTCCGCATTTCTTACGAGGAACCTGCAAACAGCGATGGATTCTGGTATCCTTCAAGAATGAAAATAGAACTGTCAAAGTATGTTGTAAAACTGAAGATTAAGAGTGTGTCTTCTATTCCTCACTCAGCCCAAGGTCAACAGTAACAGCCTTGATAATCGCTTCATCTATGATATTCGTCTTAAAGAGGAATCCGTCAAGAAGGGCATTGTCGCAGATAGTGTTTATCAAACGCGGTACGCCGTTTGAATAACGGTATATAGCCCGCATGGCATCGTCCGTGAATGGATTTTTCGGAGAACCGGCAACATGCATCCTGTGAATTATATACTCCCTTGTATTTTCTTCGGAAAACGATTTCAGTCTCACCTTTATTGCAACCCTTTGTTTTAACGGCTCGTCAAGGGCAAGCACGCTGTCAAGTTCCGGCATGCCGACAAATATGAAATTCACCATCTTTCCTTCAGGCATCTCCATATTCAGCAGTCCCCTGAACTCCTCCATTATTTCCTTTGATTTCAGCATCTGCACTTCGTCTATGATAACAACCGCTGCCTTGCCCTGTTCCCCAAGCTCAAAAAGCCTCCTGTATATCTGGCTGAGAAGCTCTACCTTCTCTTCCTTTACATCCGTAACCCCGAGCTGTATGGCAAGTTTTTTCAAAAGCCAGTCAGCGCTTACCGCTGAATGAATCACAACGAGGAGAACCGCCTCATAAATATTCTCATCAAGCTCTTCAAGGAGCCTGCGCGCAAGCGTAGTTTTGCCGGCACCTATGTCTCCTATGACAACAGCCAGCCCTTTCTTTGTATCTATGGCATATTTCAGCCTTACAAGCGCCTCTGAATGCTGCGCGCCCTTAAAGTAAAACCTATTGTCAACAACATTTGAAAACGGATGTTCTTTCAGCTTATAAAACTCAAGATAATCCATAGGTTACAGATAAGAAACTCTCTCCTTCTTTATTTTCTGTTTCTCCGTTAGCACCGGTTTTTCCGCAGGTTTTGACACATGCACCTTCAGCAGGTTAATCTTTTCTGCAACATTTCTGAATTTTGAATTCCAGCCGTATACTTCCGTATAGTGTCTAAGCGCCTCTTTAAGATTTTCATTTTTCTCATACGCCTCTGCAAGTTCGTATTTCACTCCCCAGTATGATTCGTCCTTTGTCCCTATCTTTTCCATCACGCTGTTAAAAGAATCAATGGCGAGTGGATACAGTCCTTTTGCCATATAACACATCCCGAGCATACTTACCGAAGGGATTAATCTTTCAGGATCGTTCTTTGATGTCTGGAATTCCTTTATTGCATCGTCTATCAAGCCCATTTCTTTATATGCAATCCCGAGATTATAATGCGTCTCCGAATCCTCTGTCCCTATTTCTTTTTCAAGCCCTTTCTTGAACTCCTCAAATATGCCGAGGACATCGCTTTCAAGATTCAATTCAGGAGCCGTTTCTGCCTCAAGGATATCTGAAACCACAAACTCTTCTGTCGGGTTTTCAACAACTGTCTCGGCAGGCTTCTCAACCTCTTCTGCCGGTTTCTCTTCTATTCTGACTTCTTCCTTGGCTTTAGCCTCAACCAGCGAAAGCTTTTCTCTTATCTCATTGTTATCCGGAAATAATTCAAGAAGTTTTTGATACGCTGCCTTTGCATCCTCATATAACCCCT
>DOHC01000243.1 GCA_003535475.1 Nitrospiraceae bacterium | reverse complement strand
ATCGAGAGAAAAGAACACATCCTTGCCTATGGACCTGCCGGGGTAGGAAATTATCGAAAGTTTTGGTTTATGGAAAGACTTTAAGCTGACTGCCTCAAAAACATCATGTATTAGCTCAAAATCTTTCCATAATAACTATCTGCAGAACTCCTGCAACCAATTCATTAAATCTGTATTTTCATCCCAGATAGGAACGTCCTGTCTTACAACCTCCATATAAACAGATTCCAAGGCCTTCCTCTTGATTTCTGAATTTGTTCTGGCATACCGTTCCGTGGTAGTGATACTAACATGCCCCAGAAAATCTCTTATATAAATCAGATTAACTCCGGCCTCTAGCAGATTGATGGCCTTCGTGTGTCGCAACATATGCGGTTTTAATTTGTCAGGAAAAGGTACACTGGCAGTTAGCTCTTTTGCCTTTTTAAGATTTTTCTCCAAAATATAAGTTACGCCGGGCCGCGTGAAAGGTTGCCTGCTATTGTTATAAAATAAAGGGCAATCCTGTTTGCCGTTATCCAATAAATGATTCTCTTCCATATATTGCTTTAATAACTCGCAGGTCTTCCCCATGATTGGAACATACCTCTTTTTATTGCCTTTACCTGTAAGCAAGACAGTAGCTGGTTTAGCAAGCCGAATGTCTCCTACTTTCAAGTCGATCAGCTCTTGTACCCGAGCTCCTGTATCATAGAGAAGAACCATCATGGTCAAATCACGCCGCCCCTTTTGGGTCTTCATATCCGGTTGCTGAAATAGGAGCTTTAGAGTATCCTGCTGTAGATAATTAATGGTTTTGATTTGACGCTTTTTAAATGGGATACTCAAAATCTTCTGACATTCAAACATAATTTCTGGATTTTCTGCCTGGGCATACCGGTAAAAACTGTGAATAGCCGCCAAACGCTGATTGCGTGTATTAATGCTGATTCCCTTTGATTTTTCAAGCCAGGTCAGGAAACCTTGTATTATTTCGGCTTTTATCTTACCAAGGGTCAGGTATTCGGGGCTGATATGCAATTCAGAGTCACAGAATGTCAGCAGCTGTTTAAATGTATCCCGGTATGACTTGATAGTATTCGTGCTCACATTTCTCTGGCCAGGCAAATACTGGGATAAAAAATGTGTCAGTGTCTTTGCTAAATCAGTCTGTCTCATATGATTCCACCTCCGGGATTAAGGATGAAAAGTGTTTTTCGACAGCAGCTGTAATCGCAGGATATAAATCAGCGGTGAGCCTCAGATAGCGCTGGGTACCTCTTAAATCGACATGGCCTAAATAAGTGGAGAGATATGGTAAGAGTTGAGCGAGATCCTTTCCCTTTAATACCCAGTTCTTTAAGCGATGAACTGCATAGGCATGTCGTAAATCGTGCAGTCTTGGTCCTTTGCCGCTGTGGGAAATACCAGCTTTCCATAATAAATCTCTGAAGAGTTTATAAATGGTAGCCTCCTTATAACGCCCACCATGAGGAGAGGGGAAAAAGTAATCGTTAACTTTATCAGAGGTATGTACTTCACGTGAATACTGACGGCATCGTTCTGTTAACGTTTCTGTCATGGGGACCAGCCTTTCCTTTCCAAACTTAGCGTCACGTATGAACAGAATACCCTTTTCTAAGTCTACATCAGCTCGTCTCAAGTTTAAGGCTTCTGAGATTCTCAGCCCGCATCCATATAGCATCCGCATAATGAGCTTTAAGACAAGGTGCCGATGGCGAGAAACATCGCAAACAGGATAATTGTCAATTGAAACAAAGATATTCCGGATTTCTTCCCCCGTAAAAATATACGGGGCATAGGAATATCTCGATATCTTAACCGCTGAAGGCGGGTAGATATAGGCCTCGTATCCGAGACGGATCATGTATCTGGCAAAACCTCTCACAGCGGAGATTCTCCCATTCCTGGTACTGTCAGTTTCTTTAGGCTTTTTTGCAGTCCAGGACAGCACCGACTCTTTTGGAAGCCTTTTCTCTGTCAGAGGATTCTTTTCAAGATGACCATCAAGCATCTTAAGAAGGGAAGCGCCTTTGACGTATTTGTAACCGACAGAGCGTTGTTCTTTTACGTATCCATCTAAAAGCTCACCGAGGTAACTGGTAAAGATAATCTTATCGGGACGCATCTCTAAACACCTCCTCTGGATCAAGTGCACATTGCTTTAGGCCTTCAATTCCAAGCAGGCAATAGAGAGCTGTGGACCTGGAGGTTATATGACCAAGAACTTCCGAAATCACAGGCAAGGGAGTTCCTCGTTCGAGCAGGGTGCTGGCTAATGTATGGCGTAAAGAATGAAGTCCCCGGCGCTTTCCTCTGGGTACAGTAATCCCGGCGTTTCTTGTATGTTTTGTAATAATGTTGTGGAGGTTGGCATCCCTTCCAAAGGCTTCAAAAGGAGCGTTCATCCGCAAAAATACACAGGGAGAATCACTTACAGGGCGTGCATTCTGTAAATAATCAATCAAGGCCCAGCCGATATCCTTAAGAATCGGATATGTAACAATGTTGTTTGTTTTACCCTGTCTAATGACGATAGTCTTTGATTTCCAATCCAGATCGGTCAGTTTTAATGATTTGAGATCCCCCGCGCGCATTCCAAGGCGCGAAACCAGAAGAAGGATGGCATAATCTCTCTTACCGGTTGGATTTCCCCTATCGACGTTCTCCAACATATGGACTACATCTTCCTGTTTCCAAACTGAAGGTACGGCCGGATAATAGTATTTCTTTTGCTTTGGGACTTTTAATGATAGATCCTCTAAGGTGTACCGGTTTAGGTAAGGGAATCGTAAAAACACCCTCAAGGTAGTTAGAATCGCCGCCATGCTCTTTTCATGATGGGCGTAAATCGTTTTGACATAATCGGAAATGGTTTCTGCAGTAATCTCATTTACATTCTGAAAACCACGGGCATCAAGATAGTCAACACCGATTTTCGCAGAGTTTT
>DOHC01000247.1 GCA_003535475.1 Nitrospiraceae bacterium | reverse complement strand
CGGGACTGTTCTGAATTCCCTGTCGGGATAAACAGCTACCAGCCTGATATTGGTGGTCTCGACAAAGTTGCTGAACATGCCTCCGAACTTTATCCTCGGTGAGTAAGCCTCTATCTCCGGCTGTTTATCCAGGATATTTTTGAGTCGTGCAATGGCGCCTGCCTTGAGATTGAGGTTGAGGGGAAGGTTATCTATGGAAGCGACATAACCTTTCCGGTGCACCTGCAGATGCCCCATCATGGAATCTGTTATCTGCCCTATCATCATGTNNGCCGACCGTTATCAGGGAGGCGGTGAGCAGTGTTCTTCTTTTGTATCTCAAAAGATTTCTTATGGCAATTTTGAAGAGGTTACCCATTTCGCTTGCCTCCTTCAACGTGTCGGTCCAACAGATTTCCATCCTCCAGCGTGAATATGATCTCGGCCTCGCCTACGATCTTCTGGTCATGAGTAGAAAATATGAAGGTTGTCCTGAATTCATCCCTCATCTTCTTCATGAGCTCAATGACCATGTAGGCCGTCTTGTGGTCCAAATTGGCAGTCGGTTCATCGGCAAGCACAAGCTTGGGATTTGTAACCAGTGCCCTCGCGACTGCGACCCTCTGCTTTTGACCTCCGGAGATTTGGTCTGGGTATTTGTCTTTCTGGTCAATCATCCCGACTGCATCAAGAAGGGCGGTGACCCTCTTTTTCCTTTCTGAAGCGGGTGTGCTCCGCACCATAAGCAAAGGATATTCAATATTTTCATAAACAGTAAGAACCGGGAGAAGATTGAAATCCTGAAAGATAAAGCCGATGTTGCTCCCCCTGAACGACGCGCTCTGTTTCCTGTCAAGATGCAGAACATTGGTATCCGCAACGGTCAGTTTTCCGTCTGATGGTTTATCAAGGAATCCGATGAGATTAAGCAGGGTTGTCTTTCCACTTCCGGACGGGCCTACAAAAGAGACAAAAGATGCAGGAGCTATCTCAAAACTCAACCCCTTTAATGCCTTAACGGTTACTTCGCCTGTCTTGTAATCCTTTTGAATATTTTCCGCGGTTATTAATGACATATGCTGTCCCCCTGTATTGAAAGGCCCCGCCCCGGCTCACCGCAGGGCCTTTTCTGTTATCCGTCCTTTTACCTTCTCCATCCTGCCCAGGCTGGAATGCCTGCGCTGTCCCTGAGGACAAGGGTACTGTCGCCTTTCTTTACTTCAGCCGCAATAATTGCCGGCTTGCCTGAGAGGGTCACCCTCGACCCCTTCACCTGGATCTTGTCGCCTTTCTCGATCTTGGTATCGAGCCTCTCGATATACCATTCCGGTCCGAGGTCTACGGAAATGGTCTCTTTGTCTGTCTTCACCATGAGATGAATTCCGGAATACATACCCTTCACAGGCGTAACCTTGTCCACGCTTTCCACGACGCCCGATATCGTCTCCACCGTGGCAGTGTTATAGTTCCTCTGGTAGGGGTCATTCACTCCCCATCCGCCGCTCCCGCGATACCCCTTCCATGCGGCGAGGGCTGCCGACGCGGTCAAGAGAAATATTACCGTTACTGCCAATCCTATGATCCTTTTTGCTCTCATGCATGCCTCCTTGAGCCGGTTTTGTACTCTCTAATTAAGAGATTTGAGTGGTTTGCATTCATTCGTGAGTATTTATTTTAATGTAAAGAGCATTGTTTTCATCTTTCCCTCCATTCTCTGAGATTTATTTCCTATTCTTTTATTCCCTCAGCCTCATCTATTATTTTCTACCTCTTCTGTCCATTCCACCTCCCTTTTCTCTCTGACATTTCATAATAACTGCACAACCCATGCCAGACAAAAAAGGCTTTATTTTTCAAACACTTTTAATTTCTGTTCCCAATACCACGGTGCAAAGTTTGCACCTAAATGCAATATTTGCGCTGTCATGCCTCAGGATTCACATATGTCGTACTCTTTAATCTTGTACTGCAATGCTCTCAATGAAATCCCGAGAATCTCTGATGCAACCCTCCTGTTTCCTCCTGCTCTATTCAGCGCATCCTCTATCGCTTTTTTCTCTATGCTCTTGATGTTTAAATTTTCAACTCCTGATTTCACCTCAATAGCAGGCAGTTGTATTTCAAGTATACTGCTCTTGCTCAGAATTATTGCCCTCTCTATGGTATTTTCAAGTTCACGGATATTTCCGGGCCAGGGATATGAGACAAGGCGTTTCATGGTATCTTCGGAGATGCTTTTAACATGCTTGCCGAGTTTTCTTGACAACCTGTCCGCCAGATACTCAACAAGGACGGGGATTGCTTCTTTTCGTTCTCTGAGTGGAGGGATACTAACGGGAAAAACATTAAGCCTGTAATACAAATCCTCCCTGAAACTGCCTTCTCCGACTAATTTTTTAAGGTCTCTGTTTGTAGCTGCAATCACCCGGGTGTCCACAGTTATGGACTCAAGGCCGCCAAGCCTTTCAAAGCATTTCTCCTGCAAAACCCTCAAGAGCTTTGCCTGAAGGTCAACGGTCATCTCTGAGATCTCATCAAGGAATATCGTGCCATCACTTGCAAGTTCAAACTTGCCCTTCTTTGAGGAAACTGCACCTGTAAAAGCTCCTTTTTCATGACCGAAGAATTCTGACTCAAGAAGTGTCCCTGGGATTGCAGCACAGTTCACAGTAACAAACAAACCCTTCCTCCTGCTCAGCACGTGGATTATCCTTGCTATAAGGCTTTTGCCAGTCCCTGTTTCACCGTAGAGTATTACCGTTGTATCCGCAGGTGACACTGCCTTTACTTCTTCATAGACTTTATCAATGCCCGAGAAAATAAGCTCCACAGGCGGCAGAGAATCGGTCTGCTCGTTTTTCAGAGTGATATTTTCCTGTAACAGCTTTCTCTTTTCAAAAATACGTGCAACGGTTATCCTCAATTCATCAAGGTCTTTCAAAGGCTTTGTGATATAATCCACTGCTCCTTTCTTCATGGCATCAACAGCGCTCTCAACAGTCGCGAATGCAGTGATAACAACAAAATCAGCATCCGGATATTTCGTTCTGGCGATGTTCATCAACTGAATGCCGTCCATATCAGGCATCTTCAGGTCAGTGATTACCATATCCGCATTGAAATTCTCAAGTATCTGAAGCGCCCTCTCCCCTCTATCCGCTGCCTTAACAACATAACCTTCTTCAATAAGGATATTAGACAGCAGCAGAAGAAAATGTTCTTCATCGTCAACTATAAGTATTTTAAAATTCTTTTTGCCCACACTATCCTCCTGAATAGACAGCGCCGCTCTTAATGAACGGCAGATCAACTATAACTGTGGTATATTTGCCATGACTGCTCTCTATCCTGACAGTCCCTCCGAGCACCTTTACGAGCTTATCAACTATTGCAAGACCAAGTCCTGTGCCTTTCGCTTTAGTGGTATAAAACGGAGAAAATATTTTCCCGAGTTCACCAGGGGCTATGCCTCTTCCGTTATCTGATATCGAGATTATTATGGAATCTTTGTCCCTTTTTACCGATACTGATATTTTACCGCTGCCCTCAATGGCATCAATGGCATCAATGGAATTCTGGAGGAGGTTATAAATAATCTGTCTGAGCTTCTCCTTATCAGACATCACAGACAATCTGCCAGGCATATCAAAATCCATCTCTATATCTTTCTGTTTAACGGGCAAGGAAGTTAAAACATCACGCACCAGAGACGGCAGGTCAAAGCCGTCAATCCTGAGTTCATCCATCTTTGCATACACAAGCAGGTCATCTGTGAGCAGCTCAAGTCTCTTTGATTCATCTATGATAATATCAATCCCTTTGCCTGTCTTCTCATTTACATTGCCGGATTGTTCTTTAAGGTACTGCGCAAATCCCTTAATCACCCCGAGAGGATTCCTTATTTCATGGGCAAGCACAGATGCCATCCTGCCTAACATCGCAAGCCTCTCATTCTGCGCCATAACAGACTCCAGTTTTATCCTCTGCTTAAATGCCCTTATAAATAGAATTGCTATTATCCAGAACGCTACAAGCATGACTGAAACACTCAGAAACAATAAGCGCGCCCTTTCTACAATCATCTGAGACGGATAGGGATGGAGGGCTATCCTCAACACTCCTTTTCTGTCCTGTACAACAAGTGGTGTATCCATCACAAAAACGCTCTCTCCCGTGCCGTGAGTTATATACGAAGGACTTGCGCTGCCGGAGCCGCTCCTTGTAGTGAGTTCACCTGCATCCAGTTTTTTATTAATCAGCTTTTCATTAGAGTGAAGAAGTATCGTCCCCTCACTGCCATAAAATGCAAGAAACGCAATGCCTTCCCATCTTTCATTCAGTATTATATCCTTGAATATATCCTGCCTCAGCCCGTATTTTAGCAATGATGTCTCAAGGGTCATGCTTATAGCTGCAGCGTGAGCTGACAGGAAAGATTCGGCAGCGCTAAGCGATGCCCTGTAAAAAAGATATGTGCTGACAAGCGTGATTGCCGTCACTGTAACAAGAAGCAAAACAAGAAGGTATAATTTCATATTCATAATAATTTTAATTATAACTGTTACAGGTCTCAATTAAAAGATGTGTCCGCCACATGCAAGACAAACCATAAACAGCAATGAAATACCTTTCAAAAGTATTAATTTTTTCATGGAAAAGTGCTACACTACCACTTAATATGTCACAGGCAAAGATTCTTCTCGTGGAAGACAGCAGAACTCAGGCAGAAACCGCAGCAGTCTGCGCCCTGTACGAGCCAAAACGTAAGGGTCGCAATAAAATAGAGAGCGCCTGAAGCCAAAATAATGTATTTGAACGGCATCTGTTTTATCACCGCAAGAAAAGGTTCCTGCCTGACCCTGAAAGAAACGGTCACTCTTGTCCTCAGCGCAGGTGTTAAATGTATCCAGTACAGGGAGAAAGACAAATCACGCAGAGACATTTACAGAGAGGCGTTGATGCTTAGAGAACTGACAGACAAATTTGGAGCTTCATTCATAGTAAACGATTACACAGACATTGCTCTTGCAGTAAACGCAGACGGCGTTCATCTCGGACAGAAAGACCTGCCTCTAAAAGAGGCGCGAAATATTCTTGGCAGAGAAAAAATAATAGGCGTATCAACGCACAATATTGATGAGGCAATTGCTGCAGAGGCAGGAGGGGCTGACTACATAGGCTTTGGCCCGATATTTCATACAGTGACCAAAGATGCAGGCAAACCGAAAGGCATCGCAGCTCTGAGAGAAATCAAAAAACTAACTAAAATTCCTGTTGTAGCTATCGGCGGGATTAACACTGAAAATCTTGAATCAGTTATTGATTCAGGCGCAGGTGCAGTTGCTGTGGCATCTGCAATTCTCAAGGGCAATATTTCTGAGAACATAACACGCTTCTTAAAGGTGCTTTACAGAGAAAATCAGATTGTTTAATATAATTGACATTACATTTAAAAATCCTGAATGGTAAGGAGAAACCCATGAAGAAATTATCTGTGCTATTACTCGCACTTATAGTCTCAACCCTGATATTTTACGGCTGCCAGAAAAAAGAGGACGTTATAAAGATTGGCATTGCAGGGCCGATGACAGGCGATCAGGCAAAGATGGGAACTGACTTCAAGAACGGCGTCACTCTTGCAGTTGAGGAATGGAATGCAAAAGGCGGCGTGCTCGGCAAGAAGATTGAGATAATGGTTGAGGACGATCAGCATGAGCCTAAGCAGGCAGTTTCTATTGCAAACAAGATTGTGAATGCAGGGGCAGTTGGGATAATCGGACATTTCAATTCAAGCTGCTCAATCCCTGCCTCAGATGTATATAACAGGGCAGGAATTCCTATGATATCCCCCGGCTCTACAAATCCTCAGCTTACGGAAAAAAGATACAAAGGTGTATTCAGGGTATGCGGAAGGGATGACCAGCAGGGAAAGGTCGGAGCTGAATTTGTAATAAACGAACTCAAGCTTAAGAAGATTGCAATAATTCACGACAAGACAACATACGGTCAGGGACTTGCAGATGAGTTCAAAAAATTCATAACAGGCAAAGTTGAAGTTGTCTATTACAGCGGAATCATACAGGGCGATAAAGACTTCAAAACAGTCCTCACAGCAATGAAAGATAAAAAACCTGAACTCATATATTTCGGTGGCATTTATCCGGAGGCAGGGCTTATTGTGAGACAGGCAAAAGAACTCGGCATTAATGTTCCGCTCATGAGCGGTGACGGCACAATAGACCCAAAGTTCATAGAGATTGCAGGCGTGAAGGCGGCAGAGGGC
>DOHC01000205.1 GCA_003535475.1 Nitrospiraceae bacterium | reverse complement strand
GCATCCTCCACCATTCATAAGCCACCTCTTCTTCCGACGTGGCCACCGAGACGGCCTGCACCCCCAGCTGGTCCCGCGCTTTTCGCAAATCGTCCGAATGGTCTTGCAATTCATCTCGCCCCTCGGTCACAAACAGAATCATTCCCTTCTTCATTGACACCTCCACCAAAAAAAATATCCCTAGAGCTCTTGGCCCTAGGGATTGCACCCTGATTTACTTCATCCTCACCTTCCTCCACGGAAAGGCTTTCCAGTGAATAGTGATTAAGGAACAGTGAATAGTAAAAATTTCTTAGACTATTCACTAAATACTATTCACTTACAACTGTCGTTCACAGGCAGGTCTTCTGGCTCTCCCGACCCTTGCCAGCCTTCCCATCCCGATATTATCGGGACAGTGGCATATTACCGGCAAAGGCTTTAATTCCAATCAAACAATCGGAATCGGGATTACAGCGGCGGGACCGCTCCTGAATTTAACAGGATTCCCTATTAAGCCTTTTTAGCACCCGAACTATTTATAGTGTTACAGCAAACGAATCAAAAAAGCAAGGGGTTATGTTCTGGATGTCTTTCAGTCCTCTATGCTAAACTTGTAAAACTAATTGCCAAGAGGGGAAATTGGAACTTTACAGGCTTAACATTTCTGAAGCAAGGGAACTGCTTGATAAAAGAAAAATCACTGCAAAGGAACTTCTGAATTCCATATATCAGAGGATCGAATCTGTTGACAGTAAAGTAAAGGCATTTGTCACCTTGTCAAAAGAGCAGGCTTATGAGATGGCTGATGCTGCTCAAAAGCAGATAAATGAAGGCAGGTCTTTGACTGTTCAGGGCATTCCGGTTGCAATTAAGGACAACATGTGCACAAAAGGCATACGCACTACCTGTTCGTCAAAAATCCTCGAAAACTTTATCCCACCTTATGAGAGCGCTGTAACGTCAAGGCTAAGTGAAAACGGGTATGTACTCATCGGAAAGACTAATCTTGATGAATTTGCAATGGGTTCGTCAACTGAGAATTCGGGTTTCTTCACAACAAGAAATCCATGGGATATTGAAAGAATTCCGGGCGGTTCAAGCGGAGGCTCTGCAGCAGCAGTTGCTGCAGATGAATGCATCGCAGCGCTGGGTTCTGACACAGGCGGTTCAATAAGACAGCCGGCGGCATTGTGTGGCGTGGTAGGGTTAAAGCCTACTTACGGAAGGGTTTCAAGATACGGACTTGTTGCATTTGCATCATCATTAGACCAGATAGGGCCTATCACAAAAACTGTGAAAGACTCAGCAACACTGCTGAACATAATCTCAGGGAAAGACCCTTTTGATTCCACATCTGCGCCTGTTGCTGTTCCTGATTTCACAAAAGTTCTGGGGAACGAAATTAAAGGGTTAAAGATAGGTATTCCAAGGGAATATTTTATTAAGGGAATGGACAGGGAAATAGAGGAATCCGTTAAAACTGCTATCAAGAAGCTCGAATCCCTTGGCGCAATACCTGTTGAGATATCTTTGCCGCATACTGAATATGCAGTTGCAACATACTATGTGCTTGCAACATCAGAGGCTTCATCCAATCTCGCGAGGTATGACGGCGTTAAATACGGTTTCAGGGCAGATGGCAAAGACCTGATGGAAATGTATATGAACACAAGGGCTCAAGGATTCGGCGCTGAGGTGAAAAGAAGGATAATGCTTGGAACTTATGCGCTCTCGTCAGGATATTACGATGCTTATTACAAAAAGGCGCAGCAGGCAAGGACATTGATAAAAGCGGATTTTGAAAAGGCGTTTAATAGCGTTGATATGATTGTCACACCCACATCTCCAACAGCAGCGTTTAAATCAGGAGAAAAGACAGACGACCCGCTGCAGATGTATCTCTCTGACATATTCACAATCTCTGTAAACCTTGCAGGAATACCTGCAATCTCAATACCATGCGGTTTCACGTCAAACAATCTTCCCATAGGGTTGCAGATTATCGGTAAGCACTTTGACGAGGAGAGCATTCTGAAAGCAGCATACGCTTATGAACAATCAACAGACTGGCACAAGAGGAAGCCGAATTTATGAAATACGAGGCAGTGATAGGGCTTGAAGTTCATGCCCAGATGCTGACGGACAGCAAGATATTCT
Organism: Nitrospiraceae bacterium; assembly: GCA_003535475.1. Classification (GTDB taxonomy): domain Bacteria; phylum Nitrospirota; class Thermodesulfovibrionia; order Thermodesulfovibrionales; family UBA1546; genus UBA1546. Next base: position 13,161 of record DOHC01000205.1, on the reverse strand, counting down.
GCGGGTGCTCCACAAAATTCGGTTCTGAGCCTAACACACAGACCTGCCAGATATGCATAGGAATGCCGGGCGTTCTTCCTGTTTTGAATAAAAAGGCGTTTGAGTTTGCCATAAGTACTGGGCTTGCGACTAACTGCAAGATCTCTCCTTACAGCAGGTTTGCAAGAAAAAATTATTTTTATCCTGACCTTCCAAAGGGCTATCAGATAAGCCAGTATGAACTCCCCATATGTGAACATGGTTTTCTTGAAATAGTAGTTAATGGCGAGGACAGAAAAATAGGAATAACAAGGATACACATGGAAGAGGATGCCGGAAAGAACATCCATGAATCCACCTCAGGCGGACAAGGGTCTGGCAATTACAGTTTTGTAGACCTGAACAGGACAGGGGTCCCCTTGATGGAGATAGTGTCTGAACCTGACATAAGAAGCCCTAAAGAGGCGGCGGAGTATATGAAAAAGTTAAGGGAACTTGTCAGATGGATTGGAGTATGTGACGGGGATATGGAAGAGGGTTCTCTCAGGTGCGATGCAAATGTGTCTGTAAGACCTGTTGGACAGAAGGGATACGGGACAAGGGCAGAGGTTAAGAATATAAATTCATTCAAGTTCGTTGAAAAGGCATTGGAATATGAGATAAAAAGACAGATTAAAGTTATTGAAGAAGGCGGGAAAATTATTCAGGAGACAAGGTTATGGGATTCAAATAAGGGAATTACAGAATCAATGCGCACAAAAGAAGAAGCGCACGACTACCGTTATTTTCCTGATCCTGACCTTGTGCCGATAACGGTTGAGCAGAAATTGATTGATGGGCTTAAGGCGTCTTTGCCTGAGCTTCCTGATGCCAAGAGGAAAAGATTTGTGTCTGAATACGGACTTCCCCAATATGATGCTGATTTGCTCACTGAAGAAAAATCAACAGCCGAATATTTTGAAAAAGCACTTGAAAAAGCAGTTGAAGAATTAGTTAAATTAGGTGTACGCATTGATCTCAAAATTGTAGCCAAAATTGTAGCCAACTTGATAATAACAAATATTTTCAAACACCTGAAAGAAGAAGATAAAGAAATCAATGAAACACCTCTTACACCTGGTCACTTAGGCAATTTAGTTAGTTGTGTTGCGGTGGGGAGTACCAGTATTACAATGGCAAAAACTACTATTCTGGATGAGGTCTTTAAAAGTGGTAAAATGCCTGAAGTAATTGTAAAAGAAAAAGGACTCATTCAGATTAGCGACTCATCTGAAATAGAAAAGGCTGTTGATGAAGTTATTGCAAAAAATCCTAAAGAGGTGGAGAGGTTTAAGGCAGGAGATGAAAAACTCCTCGGATTTTTCGTAGGGCAGATTATGAAGCTCACAAAAGGCAAGGCAAATCCCCAGATTGTGAATGAACTGCTGAGAAAGAAATTGTCTTAAGTTATATCATCTGTTGAATAAAAGTTTTCTCACAAGGTGCCCATCAAGAATAATATTGACACAATTTGGTAAAATATCCGTGTCAGATCATTTAACATGGTAACCGAAGCAGAGGAACCTGAGACGCCTTCAATATCTCCTTGATCTTTTTTGAGGCGTAAATCCAGATTGGAATAACGGCTGCCCATAGGCTTCCGTATGTTATCGGTCCTAAATATCCGGCAGATATGTGCATTTAAAATCTCCACGTTATGCCTGCAAGGATTGCATAATCTTTCTTTAGAAGCTCAGTCCGAGTTTCAGGAACATCTCCTTATTATTGTCTGCCCTTGTATTCGTCAGGCTACTGTGGAGCCTGTAATCCGTATACCTGAATTCAGTGCCGACATACGCTGTAACGTCTTTCTTTTCATCGCGGTAAAACGAGTATCTCGCACCCAGACTATACCTGTTCTTTGCCGACCATGAAGAAGTCTTCTCTGCCAGTTCATCGTCGTCAAAACGCTCAAACCGTAATGCCAGTTCTATGGGCTCTTCTGTCACATGTGCCTTTTGCTCTTTCAACTCTGCACCGCCTATCTTCTCGTGTCTCTCCCTTGTGTTGAATACATAGGATCCTGTTATGGAGAATACTCCCTCCTTAAACGCCTCATTGAACCCTGAATACCTCTCTCTTTTAAGCGCCTTCATGTACTCACTATCAAGCCTGAGGTTCTTCAGCCCGGGAATCCCAGCGCTGATGCCTAAACTTGCTGTATCATTCCTGCTTCCCCTTCCGGGCTCCGAGAGATAGCTGACGAAAAACTTCAGATGATCTTCAACAGGGGATATTGAGGCTGACAGGACATAAGAGCCCACGTCATTCCCTGTCGCACTGTTTCTGGTTACTTCAAATAACCCTGAAGCGACGAGGTGATCCATCTGCTCTTCACCCTTGTAAACAGTAGCTGACACATCGAGGCCAAGAGGGCCCGTATATCCGGCTGTCAAGCCCACCTTTTTGGTCTCATAGGCATCTTGGGTCATCGGGTCGGTTATGAGATGATTCTCAAATACGCCGAAGGGCTGCGGCCTTTTGCCCATGACAAGATAAAGAGGAAACTTTTCCTTCTGAAGGGTTATAGTCGCCTCATCAACAGTTATCTTTTGGTCACCATTGTTAACGCTGTCCCCTATCCACTCGGAGTTCAAAGCCGTATTCGCCTTTATCCAGTCGGTAAGTTCAGCCTCAAGTCCTAATTCAAGTCTTCTCAGATACAGATCTGATGTGGAATCAGAGTTCTTATTGGAAATATCCCTGTATTTTTTCCAGCGGTATTCTCCCTCTAATAGTCCTGAAAGTTTTATCCTCTTAGTCCACGTAGGAAGCCCTTCGTCTTTTTTCTTTGCCACTTCTTCCATAACCTCTTTTTTTATCTCTTCCTTCATCTGTGCCTTTTGGGTCTCTGCTTTCAACTCTTCTTTAATTGCTTTGTATTCCTGTTCTGTGATAACTCCCTTCTTCAACAGGATTTTCAGAATAGCTACACCTTCCCCAGCCTGCGCTGCAGAAACGCCCGACATGGCAATCATAACCAAAACAAAAATCATCCTTCTAAACACTTTTCTCTCCTCCTTTTGTTTTTTTCAGACAATTCGGACAATCCCGCAAGGTGCATTTCCGCTTCACTCCACCTGCTACAAGCTATGGTTATTTTTAAGTGCAATCTCTCTTACAATATCGCTTACACTTAAAAATCCTATTGGGATATTCACTCCCTGAACAACTCCTCTTGTCATAATAGGCCTGTCTTTCATCTCATCGATTTCCCCTCGTGTAAATAAAACAAGTAATGCATGGATATTCTTGCTTGCCATCTTTTCCACAGCCTCTCCAAATGTCCTCCAATGCTCAATCCATTCAATCTTTCCTGTCATTATATCGCCGGCAATCACGCGGCGGTGCTCTAAAATTCCTCTGTCTGTTGGGGTATCAGCAAATTCTTCAGCAAATGGCTTTAAAATATCCATGGCTGAAATTACTCCTATCATCTCTCCTTCATCAGTTACTACTATTATTCTATGAATTTTTTTATCAGAAATGATTTTTGCGGTTTCTCTAACGCTGATCGTCATTGGAATCATCATAACCCCAGGAGTCATAACAGCGGAAACCTTCCTCTTGCCTATCTCAAGAGCCTCTAAATTCTTTATTTCTTTCTCAAATTTCTCTAACCTTGAATACAACATTTCCGGCTTTTCCTCTGATGTTTTCCCGATTTCGTTTACTATATCAGTTGCGCTTAATATCCCTACAGGATTTCCTTTAGAAGCAACTAAAACCCTGTGAATTCTTTTCTTGCTTAATACATCAATTGCCTGTTTTAAATCGTCATCTACATCCACTGAGATCGGATTTTTTGTCATTCTATCGCCTGCCTTAAAAGGACAAGCTTGGCCTTTACATTCCACTATACATTTTAGAATGTCCGTACCTGAAACTATGCCGACAATCTCTTTATTTTCGTTATTAACTGCAACACATGACACATGATTGTCACTCATAATCTTACATATATCTTTTTCTGATGCATCCCGTGTTACTGTAATTACTCCATGATGCATTACTTCTTTAACCTTTTTGTTTAGTATTGATCCCATTTTGTCTTATCCTCCTCCAACGATGCGCCAATTATAGATTGTCAGTATAAATATAACGCCAACAAATGTTATCATAAAAAAGAAAGGAATTGAGCTTTTTAATCCGTCTCCCGGATTATCAGCAAAGCTTGTCTTTGAAATCTTCTGTGTTACATATAAACTTCCGATTAACCCAAATACAGCAACAAACGCCAGTAATAGCCATCCTTCAAGGCTGCCGGATACAAAAAGGGCAGAAGGCTTTGCTAATGTTCCATTTGCTATTGCCTGTGCAGTGGCAACTCCATAAGGGTCGCTGGCAATATAAGGGAGATACAGCACGTTTGCATTAAATTTGATAAAAAGTTTTGTTATGTGAAGACTTAATATCAGCGGAATAAACCCAAGGGCATAAATTTTAATATACTCCACAGCGCTTCTTTTCCCTGCAAAAACCCATGCTGCCGCCCCGCAAATCCCTAAAATAATTAACGGTTGAATAATAAACAGCCAGATAGATTCCCATATAAGAAATCCTTGCTCCGCACTAATGCTGAATATCCTTTCAAAGCCTGTTAAATCTCCAAGGAATGCGGGAACTGTCAAAATAAATTTATCAACTACTTCCCATTCCTCTCCAACTTCACCTATCAGGATCCCGAGCATGACGCTGACTGCAAGCGTTCCTGAAATTGTCCTCTTTGGAGAATTCCATAATCCTTTTAAAAAGGGCCTGAATGAAAATCTGATGTTGTTTTTAGGGCAATGCTTTACGCATCTCATACATAAAAGACAGTTTTCCTGCTGCTGATCGTCCATGGTTCCCATATATAATTTGTTTTGACAGTTCTTGACACATTCCTTGTCTCTGCACTGCCTGCATGTTTCTGCATCAGCGGATCTTAATTCTGTTGGAGAAACTCTTGTGTAATTCCCAAGTACTCCAATCAAGGGGCAGAAATATTTACAAAAGGCATGTCTTTCAAACAGCAAGCCGACAGATGCGGCATATACCGCAAGGATTATCAAATATATAGCGGTAAGGTGCGCAAAGTGATTCACCTCATAACTTACAACCATGGAATGCAAGACAAAAATTGCTATTATTGCAAACACAGGAATTGTTGTTCCATATTTTATAACCCATTGAGGAACCTTTAAATTCAATCCAAACCTGTCAAAGGTATCTGCAATTAATCTTAAATGGCACATGCTGCACCATAATCTTGCGGCAAAAATAACTTGAAACGCTATAAACGGCCACCATATAAACCATATTATAGAGTTTATATTCGTGTCGGCTGCCGCCTTTTCTGTAATTGCAATCCCAAAGTAAATAATTACGACTACGGCTACAAGATTTAAAAATCTTAATACCCACAATATTGACGGCAGATATCTTCTGTTTTCCCCTACATACTTTAGCAAATTCATTTGCATTTCTACTATTTTCTCCTTTCTTGCCTGCAATGAATGATTGATTGTTCGTTAAATACAAGCAATCTTCATGCCAATTCTAACTCATTGAAATAGAAGGATTTTTACAAGAAGCCTTGTTACGAAAACTAAACGCATAAAAACATGGAGATTTTCTAACAGGTTGTATTAAAAGATAATTTAGTGATTTATATTGACAGGCAGCATAAAACCGGGTTGTTACATTTAAGTAACACCTAAATACCTTAGCACCTTAACACAAAAATGCAATTAACCTACTGTCCATGTCTCTTGTCAACATTATCCGGGTTAAAGTTCAATCCTATATGAGTTCATCTTCTCCCAGAGGGTCTTTCTGCTGATACCTAAAATCCCTGCGGCCATTGTCTTGCTTCCATTTGTCTCTTTTAAGACTTTGATTATATGAGCCCTTTCTGCGCCAGCAGCTACATCTGAAAGTAAAAGCTGCATTTTGCCAGTTTTCCCTGAAACAAAAGAGGGAATATCATCTCTGCTGATTATATCTGAATTGGAAAGCACTATACACCTTTCAACAATATTCTCCAGTTCCCTTACATTGCCTGGATAGTCATATTCAAGCAGGACATCAACTGCCTCTTTTGAAAATCTGATATTTTTAAAAAGTTTATTTTTAGACCTGCCTAAAAAGAACTCAATAAGCAGTGGAATGTCTTCCCTGCGCTGCCTTAAAGGAGGAAGCGTGATTGGTATTACATTGAGGCGGTAATAAAGGTCTTCCCTGAACCTCCCTTTTTTCACCTCTTCTTCAAGGTTCTTGTTTGTTGCGGCAATTATCCTTACATCTGTATCTAATGTCTCTATCCCGCCGACTCTCTCAAATGTCTTTTCCTGTATTACCCTCAAGAGCTTTGCCTGCGTTGAAAGGGGCAAATCTCCTATCTCGTCAAGAAAAATACTGCCTCTGTCTGCGCGCTCAAATCTGCCGGGCTTTCTCTTGAGTGCGCCTGTAAATGCGCCCTTTTCATATCCAAACAACTCGCTTTCAATTAGTCCTTCGGGCATAGCGGCGCAGTTAATCTTTATTAACGGCTTATCGCAGCGCATACTCTGATAATGAATAGTTGTAGCTATAAGCTCTTTACCTGTCCCGCTCTCACCTGATATAAGTATATTTGAATCAGTTGCAGCAACCTTTTTAACCAGTGAAAAGACCTTTCCCATTCCACTGCTCTTGCCTATTATATCAGGGCATGAATAGCATCTGCTAATGTCCTTTTTTAACCTGGCATTTTCATCCTTGAGTCTTTTTACATCAAGCGCCCTTTTTATAATGAGAAGGAATTCATCAAGAGAAAACGGTTTTGTTATATAATCAAATGCCCCTAATTTCATAGCATCCACTGCGTCTTTTATTGTGCCAAACGCCGTCATAATTATTACCTGCGCATTGTTTGACTGGGTTATTTCATTGAGAATGTTGAGGTCATCAACATCCGGCAGCCTGACATCGGTAACAATTACATCAAAAGAGTTGTTCTTTAAAATATTAATCGCCTCTGTCCCTGTTTCAAAGGACACGACTTCATAGCCTGCTGCCCTGAGAGCATCCTCAATAGTAACCCTCATCAGCTTTTCATCTTCAATCAATAAAATAGTCTCTTTCACCTGAAAATACCCTCCGCCTTACCGTCATTCCTGCTTCCGCAGGAATGACATATTGAGAGACTTGTTACAAGTATTTCATACCGGGTCACCTGTTGGGAAGGTCAAGGTAAATGTGCTTCCTTTACCGGCCTCACTTTCAACAGAAATTTTTCCATCGTAGCTTCTGATTATCTCGTAAGTCAACCAGAGCCCAAGTCCTTGCCCTTCTCCTGGAGGCTTTGTGGTGAAAAACGGGTCAAAAATCCTTCCAAGGTTTTCATGCGCAATACCGCTGCCTGTATCGCTAAACTCTACTTTAATCTTTGAATCTTCTCTATACCCTCTGACCTTTAATGAGCCTCCATCTTCCATTGACTGAATCGCATTTATAAAAAGGTTAAGCACCACCTGCTGAAAATCATGCGGGTCAATAATAATACTCAAACTATTTTCTATTTCATTGACAAACGAAACCCTGCCTTCTTTTGCCTTGTAATCCACAAAAGAATAGACATTTTCCACAGAATCCCTGACATTTATAACAGCAGTCTTATGCTCATCCTTTCTTGCCATATATAAAAGCCTATTAACTATGTTTTCTATCTTCTCAAGCCCTTCCTTGATAAAATCAAGATACCTCTGTCTGAACTCATGGTTGTCAATATTTTGCCTTAACATATGAAGACAGTTGAAAAGCCCTCCGAGCGGATTGTTTATTTCATGGGCGACTCCGGCGGCAAGAATGCCTATAGATGCAAGTTTTTCCGACTGGACTAATTTCTCATGCGTCCTTTTAAGTTCTTCGTTTGCCTGTTTTATCCTCTCAATCATGCGGTTGAATCTTTCTCCAAGGATGGCGAGTTCATCATGCCCTTTCACGTCAACCTTAACATCAAGATAATCCCCTCCTGTTTTTTCCATAGTGGCTGCAAGCTGCGTTATTGGACTTATAAACCGCCTGCTCAGCAAAAGTATAACCCCGAATCCGGCAGCAATAAGAAAAATGGTGAGGATGACAATTTTTTTGACAGTGGCAACAATTTCACGTTCCACTTTTTTCAGTGATATGCCGAANNAGTCCCCCAGCGCTTCTTGCCTATGGACAGTGGGACACCGATATCCAAAGCCTTATGACTGCTATAAGAAAAATGCTGGATCTTAGTGCTGTCTGCCTTAAGCAGATTCATTGTCAGCGGGTCGGTATAGACCTTCCCGTAGTTTGTGATATCGTTGTGAGACATTACTTTGCCGTCCTCATCAATGATTGCTATGTAAAGCAGAGCAACATCCTGCCTGTTGAATATCTCCAGTATATAGTTGTCAAGGAGACCTCCTTCTTCAACAAGCCCGATCCTTTCATATATGAGATCATTTATTATCGGAATGGCAAGAGTCTCTCCGAGCAGCCTGCCCTCTCTTTCAACTTCGGTATAAAGAATAGCCTTTTCTCTTTTAACAGCAATGTACCCTATAATGAACATAAAAATAACAATTGCAGAGGTGGTAATCAGTATAAATTTATACTGAAGGCTCAATCTGGAGAAAAATGTGAACCTGCCCGGAATGTTAGCGGTTTTGATTATCTTCATAGCCGTATCTTGGGGTGGCATCCCCTGCTGCAGGTCTGAGGCACCGCATTAATCTTTTCCCGTATGTGTATGTAATCGTTATCTGTGGCTGCAATAAACCCGTTTTTCAAGTCGTCATCCAGTCTCTTCAGTATGTTCCTATGGCTGCTGTTGCCCGGGTTTAACGCAAGAAGCGCTTTCTTAATATCTTCTATAACAGACATCGGTGTTTTTGGCCCTGCAACAAGCGGGCCCATAGGTATCGCATCGGATTCGGCAATCGTCTCAATGCCAAGCTTCATATATTTTCTCGCCACTGAGTCTCTTACAGAACCTGCGTCATACTGCCCCTTTAAAATCGCCTTTACCACAGAATCGTGGTAGTCAAAGTTAACATACTGCGCAAGATCCTTAAAGTGCATCCCTGAACTCGCAAGAAGATACCGCTGGATAAGGTTGCCGGATGTTAATTTGGATGCAGCAAACGCCACTGTCTTGCCTTGAAGCTCAGAAATTTTGCTGATCCTTGAGTCTTTCTTGGTGATTATAACGTTCTTGTAGGTTGCTTGCCCGTCTATTCCCTTTGGTTTTAGAATGCATATAGCGCCGTATTTGGCATGTGCCTCAAGATATGTGAGAGGCCCGAACAATGCAATATCTATCTCGCCGTTGCCAAGGGCAGCGACTGTTTCTTCGTATTTTTTCCTCAGCGCAAGCTCATAATGATATGGGGTATTTTCTGAAAGATAATCAAGGAGTGGCTGGTATTTTTCGTAGAGTATCCTGGGGTTATCTCTGGGAATTACACCGAAATGCACAAGCCGTTTCCCTTTCATCTTTTTTAAGGCAGCCACATCCACATTAACAGCGCTGTCCATTTTTCTGATTGAATCATAAGCGCTGTCTGCTATCCTCACAAAGCCGTCTATCATCATTGCATCAAGTATCTCTTTGCCCTTTGCTGTTTTATCCATATTCAAAAATGCATCCCTCAACTGCCTCTTCAATACAGGGTCAATATCCTTTGTTACCGCAACAGGGGGAATTCCATAAGGAGGCGAACGCTTTATGACCTTTGTCTGTGCTGCATAAGGAGAATTCCTTTTCACCATATACTCATAGATAAGGCTTTCAACCGCTGCCCCGTCAACAACTTTTTTTGCAACCATCTCTACTGATTTGTTATGGCTGTAACTGTGTATAAACCGCTTAAAAAATTTCTCAGGTGTGTAAGCCATCGTCTTCAGGAGATATTCAGGGTACAGTTTGCCGGTATTGGATCTCGGATCCGTAAAGGCAAATACCTTGCCTTTCAATTCGGAAAATGACTTAATAGGGCTATCCTTACGGACAATTATATAGGAATGATATTGAGGACTGCCGTTCACGCTTGGCGCTGCAAGCAGTTCAGCCCCGAATTTATCATGGTTTTTAACATACGGGGCAGAGCAGATAAATGCTATTTTTACTTCGCCTTTTTCAAGCAGCGAATCCATTTCCTCGTATGTTCTCCTATGAACCATCTGCACAGGCTGCTCTAATTGCTCTCCGAGATAATCCATTATCGCCTGATAGTATTTAACAGCATCCACAGGGGTAATCATGGAGGCAACACCTATCTTTATGGGCTGTTTCGGATGAGCGGATGTATCTTCACCGGGGTTAGACGCATCATAACACATCGGTTTTTGCAGAGGGGAAAAGACAAAGCACATGATGATGCTTAATCCTATAATAAACCTGAATCTCATTGCTTCAAGCTGTCCTTTCCTAAATCAAGACTTAAATAACTCTGGGGCGAATAGACTAAAATGGCCGCCATTAGAATTTTCTCTTGACAAAGATTGCAATTACTGGCATATTTAATTTAGCCATATTCTGTTATTATATGATATTGAGTCAGGTAATATGCAAGCATCACCCAGGGCATCAGCTCTGGGATTTTATTTTTGGGAGGAAGCATGGGTAATAGACTTTATGTAGGGAATATCTCGTTTCAGGCATCGGAAGATGACCTGAAGGAACTGTTTTCAAAGGCAGGAACAGTAGTATCCACAAAACTGATAACGGATGCCGCTACAGGCAGGCCAAGAGGTTTTGGTTTCGTTGAGATGAGCTCAGACGAAGAAGCGCAGAAGGCAATCGAGATGCTGAACAACAGCAGTTTCATGGATAGGAACATTGTGGTCAACGAAGCAAAGCCGCAGGGCGAAAGGGAACGCGGCCGCGGTGGTCCCTCAAGAGAAAGAGGTGGATTCAGAGAAAGAAGGCCCGGAGGAAGAAGATAGACCTATCTAACTTTTCCAGCTATACAGGCAGGTCAGGATTTTTTTAAAAGCATAGACCCTTTAGAAAGTCCCAGTTCTTTTGAAACTGCATCGCATTTGGACTGAAAGAGGAAGAATATTCTTTTTTGAGACTCCATTAACGTCTCAAAATTCCCCTGTCCTTTGCTGATAATAAGGGAGGCGTTTGCGAAATCGCTCTGGAATTTTTCTGACGTCCATTCCAGTATTGTTCCTACGGCGTCAGAACCATTGTCTATGACATGGCAATGGTTTCTGTCAGATGCGTTTCACGTGAATCCTGCATGGTTGAATCGTTTATAACATCCGCCCCTTTCACAACTGCGGTTACTTTTTTGCCGTGAGAAACAAGGGTCTCTATGAGAATCCTGTCAAAGACTATCTCGCCTGCATGGTCAAGCAGATAAAGGATTTTATCATGCCTTTTGATTTCATCCTTAAATGCCGGATAATAATCAATTGCTATAGGGCCTCTTAATGCCCTTTCTACTGTTCCTTCAATGTCCACGGAAGTGAATATGCCAAAGTCAATAACATTGCCGGCAATTGTAAGGCGCGATGCAGTCCACAGCGGATCAGGGCTTTCCTCAACGCGTTTTTTAAAAAAATGGCAGAGGGTTAAAGCAATCTGATTGTATTCTGCTTTTATGTCTTTAAACGGATCTCTGCCCAGAAGATTCCGTATCTCTGTGTGGAGAAAGGTGGTTGTATGGGCAGGAGTCTTTGAAGTATCAACTTCTCCGATAGCAGCCGCTATTTTTTTTGAGAACATATTCTCTTTTTTCATTGTCTTTTTGAGGTAAGCTGAAAAAAAGTGGGCACCAAAGTTGAGTAAAATAACTTAATGGCAAAAATGGACATAAATGGGGACAGCTGTCCCGGACAAAAATGAGGACATCCATGATAAGTTAAGTCAAGGGGAAAACGGAGATTTCCCTCAACTTACCGGTGGTAGTCCCGGCAATTTGTTTAGCTGCTATCGTATCGTTTTTCCATAGCCATAGCAAAGCGGTTTGATTTCCGTCCATGTTAAATTTGTCTATGTAAGCTATAATTGAACTAAAAAATGTAATATGCTTTTATTTGGACGGGATCCAAACAAGGCAGGAAAGAATATAGAAATTCATGGGATATCTTTTGATGAGGCCAGCACAGCTTTCGGAGATACTTTATCGTTGCTATTTATAATCCATTGCATTCCGAGGAAGAAGACAGGCTGGTTTTAATTGGAAGTTCCTTTAAAAATCGTCTTTTGGTAATTGTTCATACAGAAAGAGGAAATAAAATCAGAATAATAAGTGCAAGAAAAGCAGCCAAGAACGAAAGGAAGAAATATGAAGAGAGCACAAAAAGACCCTGACATGCTTGAAGAATATGATTTCAGCAAAGGCATTCGCGGGAAATACGCAAAGAGATATGCAGAAGGCACAGATGTTGTAGTCATTGAGCCAGACATTGCAAAATTTTTTCCGGATCATAACTCTGTGAATCAAGCCTTGAGATCATTAGCTGAGTTCGTTAAGAAGCAGAGAAAGACTGCCTAATAAACCTCTCGTGCGGATGGCTGATAGCCACCACGCCCCTTGGTAATGGCGTTAGCCCATAGCCTCAAAGTCACCTGAATCATCTATTCCTGTGCTAAAATCCATCATGGAATTTGTCGATGTTCTTTTCCCGATTAATCTTGGCCCGCTGACATACAAATGTCCTGAGCATTTAAGACATAAAGCCATGCCGGGCATGCTTGTTTCAGCGCCTCTGAAGAACCAGACAACAAAAGGAATCATTTTAGGCAGGCCGTCAAGCCCTGAGGCTAAAGGTATAAAAACAATAAGCGATATCCACGGCGAATCTCCTCTGCTTGAACCGCCTTTGCTGAAACTCCTTAACTGGATGGCGGATTATTACATCATCGCAAATAAAGGACTTATTCTTAAGAACATGCTGCCGCAGGAGACATTCAAAAGAGTTAAGGCGCGGAGCAAGCGGAGCAAAGGGAAAACCGAAGAAGACAAGGAGAGTAATGAGATAATTGAGATAGACGAAACCATCTTATCCAAAATAAAAGAATCACTTTCTAAAAGAGAATATAAAACCTTTCTTGTTCATGCCTCAAATCCTTTATACGAAAGCGCAATGGTTACAAAAATCCTGCCTCAGGGCAAAAGCGCGATAATTCTT
>DOHC01000106.1 GCA_003535475.1 Nitrospiraceae bacterium | reverse complement strand
TGCACTTCATTATTGAACTGGCTAAAATCATGGAATTCATTTATTTTGAATTTTTAATTTTAAGTTTTAAATTTTTCTTAAAGAGTGTTCCGCTGGCCAAGTCCTTTAATGTGACAGTCCTTAGAAATGCATCTATCTTCTCTCCAAGGGATTTCCAGAGCATATACGTTACACATCCATCAACCCTTACACATCCCTCCTCAGGGTCAAGGCAGGATGTTATGGCTACAGGGCCTTCAAGTTCATTAAGGATAGCGCTGATGCTTACGTCTGCAGGTTTCTTACTCAGCACATAGCCGCCACCCGGCCCTTTAACGCTCCTTATAAGCCCCCCATTTTTAAGTTTATTGAGTATCTGTTCGAGATAGGCAACCGAGACATCCTGTCTCTCAGCTATCCCCTTAATAGAAATGGGTTTATCAGGGTAGCCCCTTGCTATCTCGAACATCGCCCTGACGCCATACTGTCCCTTTGTGGATAACCTCAGCATAAGAAAATCTTAAAATACCTTAGTAAAATTGTCAAGTATTCAGAAAGGCTTACAGCCAGAAAATGCATTTTACGGATTTATCAAAATATACGTTAGGCATATGCGCCTCAAAACCTTTACGAAGCAGCACCTTAAATTCGCAGAGAGGCTGAGGCTGGATTGAGGCAAAATTCACGGGCCTGTCAGAATAGGGGCTGAAGTCTCTACGGAGTGGAGCAGATAGCCCCACATAAGAACTTGTAAGAGTCTCCTATCTTGTACTAACACCCTCACTTTTATAAAGGTAGTTTAATATTGCCAAAAGACAGACACAGTCTCGTAAAAAATGCTTCAACGAGAGGTTAACCTCTATTCTTTGATGTAAAACTGCATCTTAATTATTCGCCATATCAACTATATCGCCGTCTTTAAGCTCCTGACGTCCTTCTACGACAGCGTCGTTAACCTTAAGTTTCTTACTGCTTTCAGAGGGACTGAAAAAGTTTTATCTCCAAATAAATATACAAGAACTACAGTTATATTATCCTTCCCCCCGTTTTTATTGGCAATATCAATAAGCGCGCCGCACGTCTTCTCAGGCTCATCAGAAGCGGAAACTGTAGAAAGGATAACATTGTCAGGAACCATCGTTGTAAGCCCGTCACTGCACAGAACAACCCTGTCGCCGTCCATAAGGTCTATTTCATCAAGGTCAACTTCCACATACGGAGCGCTGCCGAGAGCTCTTGTAATAATATTTCTTGCCTCAGATCCCTCTGCCTCTTCTTTTGTGAGCAAGCCGCTTTTTACCTGCTCCGACACTATTGAATGGTCATCAGTAAGCTGGACTATTGAACTTGTCCTGATAAGATAAACCCTGCTGTCGCCTGCGTGAGCAATGCTTATTTTACTGCCGTCAAGCAAAACAGCGGCAATTGTTGTTCCCATGCCGCGCCATTTAATATTGCTCTGCGACGCCTCATATATCACCTGATTGGCCAGCCTTATGCCTGATGCAATCCTGTTTGATGCGTCAGAAAAACTTTTATCATAATCACCAATAAAAGGTTCATTTCCCGCAGAAGAACGCTTAACATAATCCCTTATTATCTCAACTGCCATCCTGCTTGCAACCTCTCCTGCTGCAGCCCCGCCCATACCATCTGCAACAATAAAAAGGCGCAAATCTTCATCAACGCAAAAATTATCCTCATTGTTCTGCCTTGAAACACCCTTGTCTGATTTTCCTGCTGCAAGAAACTTCACTGTTTAACCTGCTTTTTCCATATATAAACTATCTCTTTAACCCATTATCCCCTTAAAGTCACTCTCATTTACAGGCCCAAGCACTGTAAAGGCAACGTCTCCTACGCCAGGAGTGGGTGAGGCAGACCGGCTTATCAGTTTCTCCGCGAGTTCTTTAACCTGTGCAAGGCTTATGGAATTTATTTCCCTTATTATCTCTGAAGGCGAGTAATACCTGCCGTAATATATCTCCTGACGTGCAATGTTCTGCATCCTGCTGCTCGTTGACTCAAGGCCGAGGATAAGATTGCCCTTAAGCTGAGCCTTTGCCCTTTCTACATCAACATCCGAAAGCATGTCTGCCAGGCCTCTCAGTTCTTTGAGAATAAGCTCTATCACCTGCAATATTTTCTTTTTCCCTGTCCCTGCATAGACAGCCAATACGCCTGTATCAGCGTATGATGATATATATGAACAAACAGAATATACCAACCCCCTTTTCTCCCTTATCTCCTGAAAAAGCCGGGAGCTTACGCCTCCGCCAAGGATTGTATTCAGAATGAACAATACATACCTGTCTTTGCTTGCCTGCGGCATGCCTTCAATGCCGAGACACAGATGAACCTCAGAGAGTTCTTTGCTGTGAACTTTAATCCTGCTGTTAAACAGAGGCTGCGGTTCCTTGTCAGGCTCCGACCCTTTCCTGAGAGAACTGAAATTATGATTCAGCGCATCAAGAAGCCTGTCTGTTTCAAAATTTCCCACGCATGATATAACAATGCCCTTTGTCCCGTAATGTTTTTTTGTGTGGCTGACAAGGTCTTCCCTTATGAACGATTTAATCGTGTCTCTCCTGCCGAGTATGGGCTGTCCTATGCCGTCATTGCCCCATATTGTCTGGTTGAAGAGGTCATATATGTAGTCGTCAGGCGTATCCTCAACCATCTTTATCTCTTCTTTGATAATCCCCTTTTCTTTCTCTATATCTTCTTCCGGGAACGTAGAGTGAATGAATATATCAGACAGGAGTTCTATGCCCTTATCAAAATATTCATCAAGGACTTTGATATAGAATGTTGTGCTTTCCCGTGAAGTAAATGCATTCAGGTCGCCTCCCATTGAATCGGTATCAACAGCGATATCTCTTGCAGAACGCTTCTGCGTGCCTTTGAAAAACATGTGTTCAAGGAAATGCGATATGCCGTTTTTCTCAGGCAGTTCGTTCCTGGAGCCGACCTTAACCCATACGCCAAGGGAGACAGAACGGACATCCTTGACCTGTTCCATAACTACCGGTATGCCGTTTTCAAGATAAGTTTTTTTAAACATAATGTCCTTTCTTTAGGCACAATGGACAATAAGCAGTGGCTTGTTCGCTTCAGAGCGATTTTTGATATTTAGAAAAAAGATAGGGCATAGTATCCGAGCGGCTTATTTTGTCGATAGTCCGACAGTAAGCCATATAAAAATCATGAGGCAAAATCCTCGGAGTCCCGACAAATGTCGGGGCGAGAATATGAGCGAGGATACTATGTCCTATCTTTAAATTAAACCCTATTCCTTTGCGGCCTGCTGCTCTTTCAGCGCCTCTTTCCTGCTAAGGCGGATTTTACCGGTTCTGTCTACTTCCAAGACCTTTACAGGGACTTCNNTATTCTCTTGAAGTCTATCTGCGATATGTGGAGAAGGCCTTCGGTGCCCGGCATTATCTCTACAAATGCTCCAAAATCGACAATGCGCTTTACCTTCCCGATATATATCCTTCCAATTTCTGCCTCCGCAATAATTCCATTGATTATCTCTATCGCCTTCTGGGCTGATGTTTCATCAGCAGATGCAATGGTTATCACACCTGCATCGTCAATGTTTATCTTAACCCCTGTTTGCTCTGTTATTCCCCTTATCACCTTGCCGCCTGTGCCGATGACATCCCTTATCTTTTCCTGTTTTATCTGCATTGTATATATCCTCGGCGCATGAGGAGAGAGTTTTTCTCTCGGTGCCGATATTCCCTCTTTTATTTTCGAGAGTATAAAAAGCCTTCCCTGTCTTGCCTGCTCAAGTGCCTTCTCCATGATAGAGTAATTTATACCACCTGTCTTCACATCAAGCTGAAATGCTGTAATGCCGTTCTCTGTTCCTGTAACCTTGAAATCCATATCGCCGAGATGGTCTTCCAGCCCCAGAATATCCGTAAGAACAATATTTTTGTCGCCTTCCTGCACCAATCCCATTGCAATACCTGCAACCGGAGCCTTTATTGGAACGCCTGCATCCATAAGCGCAAGCGTGCCGCCGCATACTGTCGCCATTGAAGACGAGCCGTTTGATTCAAGTATGTCTGAAACGATTCTTATTGTATAAGGAAATACTTCCTTCGAAGGGATTATAGACTTAAGCGCCCTTTCTGCGAGAACTCCATGTCCTATCTCACGTCTTCCAGGTGAGCGCAGCGGCTTTACCTCTCCAACGCTGAAAGGAGGAAAATTATAATGGAGCATAAACGCCTTATAGCTCTCTCCCTCAAGCGAATCTATCTTCTGTTCATCATCAGCAGTGCCGAGCGTTGCCACAACAAGCGCCTGTGTCTCGCCCCTCACAAAGAGAGCAGAACCGTGAGCCCTCGGAAGCAGTCCCAACCTTGAACTTATATGCCTAATCTCATCTGGTTTTCTTCCGTCAGACCTTATACCGCTTTCTATAATCATCTTTCTTACAAGGTCTTTTTCAAGTTCAAAAAATGCGTCGGCTATATCTTTGCTCATATTTTTTTCAGGCGTATTGAAATGCTTTATAGTCTCATCCAGAATCAGGTCAAGTGTGTCCTGCCTCCTATGCTTGCCTGGAATTTTTACTGCTTCTTTCATCTTTTCAATTACATGTTCCTTTACTTTAGCCCTCAGCTCTTCATCAACCGCAGGAGGAGTTAATGCGCGTTTTTCTCTGCCAACAGCATTCCTGAGGTCTTTCTGCATTGCAGTAATGCGCTTAATCTCTGCATGAGCATAATCTATCGCCTTAAGAAGCACTTCCTCTGAAACCTCAGATGTTGCTCCCTCAACCATCAGAACAGAATTCTCTGTGCCTGCAACGACAAGGCTCATGTCAAGTTTTTCTATTTCCGATAAATCAGGATTTATAATGAAATCTCCGTTAATCCTCCCGACTCTAACAGCAGCGACAGGCCCGTTAAACGGGATATCGGAAATCATCAGCGCAGTGGATATGCCGGTTATTCCAAGGACATCGGATACATTCTCATCGCCGTATGAAAGAACAGAAACAATACCCTGAGTCTCACAGTAAAACCCCTTCGGGAATAATGGACGTATAGGACGGTCTATAAGACGGGAGGTAAGAACTTCCTTTTCGCTCGGCCTGCCTTCCCTCTTAAAAAATCCTCCCGGGATTTTTCCTGCAGAATAAGCCTTCTCCTGATAATCTATAGTAAGCGGGAAAAAATCAAGTCCTTCTCTTGCGTTTTTTGCTGCGACTACCGTCGCAAGCACAATTGTATCGCCATGCCTTACAACAACTGATCCGTCTGATTGCTTTGCAATCTCGCCTGTTTCAATAATAAGCTTCTTTCCTCTAATCTCAATCTCAAATTTAGTCATCAATCCTCTCTTTTCTATTTTCTAAGACCTAACCGCTCAATCACCTTTCCGTATCGTTCCTTGCTTGAGGCCTTCAGATAATCAAGAAGCTTTCTCCTCTGTCCGACAAGTTTAAGAAGCCCCCGGCGTGAATGGTGGTCGCTTTTGTGGGTTCTGAAATGTTCTGTAAGATAATTTATCCTCTCACTCAGAATAGCCAGCTGAACTTCCGGAGAGCCGGTATCCTTTTCGTGAACTTTGTACTGTTCCATAATCGTCTGTTTCTTTTCTTTATTGAGAGGCATTAAATCACCACCTTTCTGTTTTCAGGTAAGTTACAGAATAACATATCGCCTTTAATTCTGTAAACCCTGCAAAACTCTACAGGGCAAAGTTCAGAGAGAATCCAAATTTTTCTAATCGACAAGATAATTAAATGTCAGTTGTCTGTGGCTCAACAGCCAAAGGTTTTCCGTTTCCGCCCCAACACGTTTAATTTTTTAAGGTGTCGTACAAAAAATTGGAATTCCCCCTAACCTCTGCCTTATTGCCTTATAACAAAAACACTTGACACATTATCATTAAAATTTTATTCTTACAATGTATAAATGAAACATTCAGGCCGACAAGTCGGCATAAAGGAGAATGAAAATAGTCTTTGTCATTTAGTGCGGCAGTGCGATAGGCTATAAAAGTGTCATTCCCCGATTTAATCGGGGGAACTATATATGGAACTGGATTCCCGCTTTCGCGGGAAACCCTGGATTCTCTGGTCAAG
>DOHC01000136.1 GCA_003535475.1 Nitrospiraceae bacterium | reverse complement strand
AAACTGCCTGCAGGGTCTTCTTTATGTTTCCGTTTCCATATATGTAACAGATTCTCATGGATCCCAAGTCCATGGGCTACCTCAGTTACTGATCGTCCGCCTTCTGTTACAAACCGTACTGCTTCTTCTTTGAACTGCCAATCGAATTTCCTATGCCCTTTGCTCTCATGGACAGGTCAGTCCTTATGACTTCGAAAGGGCAGCTTGTGGTAATCTATGAATGTCTACAATACCGGGGGAACTCCACAGTTTATAGGGTAGAGGTCCGCTCTACTTCCCATATTCCCTTTTTCCTGCATTGGACTCACATCTCACATTTTTATTTTATCACAAAATACAACTTGTAGTATCTCTATTAACTAATGTATATTCTTCTATGGTTTTAACAGGACTTGACAGGCTGGAAAAATCATGGCCGAAGGAACTAAAAGGCTTGAGCGTTGGGCTTCTTGTGCATCCTGCTTCTGTTAACAAAAAACTTGAACATACAGTAAACGCCTTCCTGAAATCCAAAAAATTCAGACTCAAAGCCCTATTTGGCCCTCAACACGGAATAAGGGGAGAGACACAGGATAACATGGTTGAATGGGAGGGATTCCGTGACCCGCAGACAGGACTTCCTGTTTGCAGCCTCTACGGACATGCGAGAAAACCAGAACCTGAAATGCTTAAAGATACAAATGTTTTTGTAATAGACCTGCAGGACATCGGCTCACGTTATTATACATTCATCTGGACAATGGAACTCTGCATGCAGGCATGTCTTGAAAACAAAAAATCAATTGTTGTCCTTGACAGGCCGAATCCATTGGGAGGTTTAGCGATAGAGGGCACTGTGCTTGATATGTCTTATGCGTCATTTGTCGGACAGCGTCCTTTGCCAATAAGGCACGGGATGACTGTTGGAGAGATAGCAAATTATCTTAAGAATGAATTCTATCCATCTCTAAATTTACACATTATCAAAATGCAGGGCTGGAAGAGGAAGATGTTGTTTGACCAGACAAAACTTCCGTGGGTCATGCCCTCCCCTAACATGCCGACACTTGATACGGCAATTGTTTATCCCGGAATGTGTCTTCTTGAAGGGACAAATCTGAGTGAAGGAAGAGGAACGACAAGGCCGTTTGAGATATTCGGCGCGCCGTTTATAGAGCCTGATAAACTTATAAGAAGGCTCAAAGAATTTAAGCTTTCAGGTGTTATTTTCAGGCCGATATATTTCCAGCCCACATTCCAAAAACATGCAGGAAGCCTGTGCGGCGGCAGCCAGATTCATGTTATTGATAGGAATAAATTCAGGCCTTTCAAGGCAGGCGTTTCAATCCTAAAGGCAGTCAGCGATCTTTATCCTGAACAATTCAGATGGAAAGAGCCACCATATGAATACGAAACACAAAAAATGCCCATTGACATCCTTGCCGGAACAGACAGGCTGAGAAGAGATATAGAGAAAGGCGAAAATATTAAAAATATGGAATCATGGTGGTCTTCAGAAACTAAAGTATTTGAAAAAATAAGAAAAAAATATCTGCTCTATAAATAGACATGCCCAAATTTTCCATTAAGATTTTTCTTCCTGCTGCCGGTCTTGGCGAGAGGCTTAGACCGATTACATATCACATACCAAAGCCATTGCTGCCAATTTTTGGGAAACCTCTGATTGCAATTACCTTAGAAAAATTTTCAGCAATCTCATCAGGGGAAATCGGCATAAATCTTCATTATAAGGCTGATATGATGAAAGAATGGGCTGCGAATTCCGAATTTAAAGGCAGAATTAAACTTTTTCCTGAAGACCCCATTCTCGGAACAAGCGGAGCATTGAAAAATGCCGAAACATTTCTTTCAGGCGGACATTTCGTTGTGCATAATGCAGATATTATGTCTGGCATTGATTTCACACACCTTATCAAGACTCATCTTTCCTCTGGAAATATTGCAACATTGGCAACACACAACTATCCAAAATATAACAATGTGGTTGTGGATGATAACGGCTATATTCTTGATGTTGAAAACCCGGGAACTTCAATCTCGAATCCGGACACAACAGCTAAAAAAGTTGCATACACAGGCATTGCAGTATATTCACCTGAAATATTAAAATTCCTGCCGTCAGGTGTTTCACATGCAACAACAGCATGGATTGCTGCAGCCAAAGCCGGACATAAGGTTCAAGCTCTTGACTTTACAGGCTGTTACTGGACTGATATAGGTACTCCGGCTTCATACGCCTCAGCAATTATAGATATGCTGCGCGCCAATGGCGAGACAGTCTACATCCATCCATCAATAAAAGACTGCAGCGCCGTTGATATAGATGGACATATTGTAATTGAAAGAGAATCCATATTAACTAAAGGCTCCTCGCTCAGGAATTGCATAATTCTTCCGGGAAGTACAGCTAAAAGCGGAGAACACTACGAAAACTGCATTCTTGGTGCTGACTTCAAGATAGACTTTAAAGAATCAGAAATAATAAGCGCATCAACAGATGAAAGTAAAATTCTCATAGGCACAGGAGGCTCTGACAGGAAATATTACAGGATAAAAAAAAGCGGGAAAACAGCAGTGCACATGGAATGCGGAGAAAATGATTCTGACTTTGAGAGGCATATAGATTACACAAGATTCCTGTCAAGATACTCCATTCCGGTGCCTGAACTTCTTGAAGCAAAGAAAGATGAAATGAAGGCAGTGTTTGAAGACCTCGGAGACATCTCACTCTATAGCTGGCTCAAATGCCAGCGTAACGAAGAAGCGATTGAAGACATATACACAAAGGTTCTGGACATAGCTGTTATGATTCATGCAAATGCAGCAGAACAGCTCGCTGAATGTCCTCTTTTGCAGAACAGGGTTTTTGACTACGAACATTTCAGATGGGAGACAGAATATTTTATTGAAAGATTTCTAAAAGGAATTAAAAAAATTGAAATAGGAAACCCCACAGCGCTTCAGAATGAATTCCACAGCCTTGCAGCTAAGGCTGATTCGTTGCCGAAAACAATAGTCCACAGGGATTTCCAGTCACAGAACATCATGATAACAAAAGGCAGACCGAGGTTGATTGATTATCAGGGGATGAGGATTGGGCCCCCTGCGTATGATATTGCTTCAATTTTATGGGACCCGTACTACCGTCTTAAAGATAATACGAGAGAGAGGCTTTTGGAATATTATTCTGGTGAAATGGCAAAACATCATCGCCCCATCCCACTTGAGTCCATCATCCTGTGCCGCCTTCAGCGACACATGCAGGCACTCGGAGCTTACGGATTCCTATCTGCTGTAAAAGGGAAAAGATACTTTCTGAAACATATCCCAGAGGGGTTAAGATTGTTGAAGGAAGATGTATCTATTCTCGAAAGTGAATATCCTGAATTATACAAGCTAATTATGGCATTGCAAGACAAATAAAATCAGAACCGGTGTACATGCTCACTAATTAGGTA
>DOHC01000137.1 GCA_003535475.1 Nitrospiraceae bacterium | reverse complement strand
TGCAACCTCAAGGTAATCCAGTCCCTTTATACGTACGGTATCTGTCACAAAAGGCTTGGCATCTATACCTTTCACAGCATCAACAACCTTTCTCAAAAATACAGGTCTTACAACCCTGTGGCTGCCTTCTGAACCGAAATGAGTTTTCACTGCAACCCATTCATTCTTATCAAAATGCGCCGGAAGATTGATTTCTTTAAGCACCCGTTCGAGTTTGCCGGGCATGCTGTCAGCATACTTCCATTTTTTTACTCTTGCTGATGCAAAATATACCTTTGACATCTCAGCCTCGTTTCACAAGCTTATTATAAACATAGCCAATCAGCGCCGCGCTTATAAAGCCGTCGGCAAAACCATAGAGCAACCCAATAAGACTCCCAAACGGGGTTATGCTGTACCCCGGGTATATGGATTGCGCAAGAACTTCAAGAAAAAGCCTGCCGTAGCCTGTGTAATAGGAAATCCATGTTGTTATGAATAGCGAGATGCCCCAGACTGATCCAAGCGCAACTCCTAATGCAAACGGCTTTAGTTTCATGTGTCCTCCTGAAATATAGCCCCTAATAACATCTCTTGTATTTATTTGTTATCGGGAATCGCCTGTCTTTGCCGAATGCCCGCGGTGTTATTTTTATTCCCGGAGGAGACTGCCTTCTTTTATATTCACTTCTGTCTATCATTTCTATAACCTTACTTGTGCACTCAATATCGCATCCTGAAGGCAATATGTCCTCAAAACTTTTGTCGTCTTCAATATATGCCTTGAGTATGGGATCAAGCACAGGATACGGAGGCAGAGAGTCCGTGTCCTTCTGATTAGGCTTCAGCTCAGCAGAGGGCTCTTTCCAAAGCACTCTCTCAGGGATTACCGCCCTCCCCTCATTAGAATTTTTCCATTTGCAAAGTTCATAAACAAGGGTCTTAGGGACGTCTTTTATCACTGCAAAACCTCCTGCCATATCTCCGTAAAGTGTAGCATATCCTACGCTCATCTCAGACTTATTCCCTGTTGTCAGAACAAGCCATCCGAATTTATTGGAGAATGCCATAAGTATATTCCCTCTTATTCTTGCCTGCAGGTTCTCTTCTGTTCTGTCATCCGGAATCCCTTTGAATTCCACTCTAAGATTTTCACGGTAGGCTTCAAATATATTACTGATAGGCGCTTCAATTATTTTAATGCCAAGGTTTTTGGAGAGTTCATACGCGTCCTCCCTGCTTTCTTTTGATGTATATGGAGATGGCATAAAGATACCTGAAACATTTTCTTTGCCTATGGCGCCAACTGCAATTGCAGCTACGAGCGAAGAGTCAATACCGCCGCTCAAACCTATGACAGCCTGCTTAAAATCATTCTTAATTAAATAATCTCTTGTGCCTAAGACAAGCGCTTTATAAACCTCTTCTTCAAGCGGACTTTCCCGTGATGAAATATGTTTTTTATCTGTTTGACTTAAGCTGTCAAGGACTATCTCCGAGATAATCATCTCTTCTTCAAACTGCCTTCCTCTGACTATAATCTCTCCTGTTTTATCGGCTATAAAGCTTCCTCCGTCAAAAACAAGTTCATCCTGCCCTCCAACTGTATTTAGATATGCAATTACCACTTGGTTGTCAGATGCCCTTTCAGAAATCATTTTTTCCCTTAAATGCGCCTTGCCCATATGATACGGAGAGGCATTTATGTTTAAGATGACCGCAGCGCCTGCAAGAGCCTGATATTTTGCAGGGCCTTCGGGATACCATATGTCCTCGCATATATTTACGCCAAGTTTTATATTCTCGATATTATAGACAGGGGTTCCGGTTCCTGCCCTGAAGTATCTGTATTCGTCAAAGACGCCATAATTTGGAAGAAACACCTTGTGGTATACGCCAATCATCTTGCAGTTCTGGATTATCGCAGCAGCGTTGTAAAGAATACTGTCTTTTCTATCAACAAAGCCGACAACAGCCGCTATATCTTTCGTATTTTCAATAACCCTGATTAATGCCTCAAGGTTATCGTATATGAAATGGTGCTTCAGCAGGAGGTCTTCGGGAGGATAGCCTGTTATCGCAAGCTCAGGAAATACAACTACATCGGAATTCTGCTCCCTTGCCTTCCGGATGTAATCGCAAATCTTTAAGACATTGCCTTCAATGCCGCCAACAGTAGGATTAATCTGGGCAAGGGCAATTCTGATTGTTTTCATATGTAATGATAATTTGAAGGGCTTCCATTTGTAAAGCCATTTAAGAACTGCACTTCCCCCGAATTAAGGGACACACCGAAAAGTTAGGTTACAATATAACCTTATAACCTTGGGAGGTGTAAAATGCAAGAGGGACAAAGTGCAGCGAAAACCGTGTAGCCCGCTTAATGAAGGTTCATGGGATTGTAGGCAAGGCAAAAAAGAAGTTCAAGGCCACGACGAGTTCTAAGCACAATTTGCCAGTTGCTGAGAATCTCCTGAATCAGAACTTTGTGTCAGAGAATCCCAATACAGTATGGGTCTCGGATATTACGTATATTGCGGCATTGGAAGGCTGGCTGTACTGGCAGTGATTCTTGATCTCTATTCCCGACAGATAGTGGGATGGGCCATGAGCGACAGAATGACTGCGGGCTTTGTGATTAAGGCATTGTATCAGGCTATATGGCGGCGGCCAGCTTCGGAATGTATACTTCACTCTGACAAAAGTGTTTTCGAATATATTGAGATGTTAGCGCTAGTCTGGAAAAACTGGACAGAGACATAAGTGATAAAGCTGCTCTAAAATAAGGAAACGAAAGGGTATCAGAGGTCGAGTTACCTTGATATCGCCCTGTACAGGGCAAATGGCGAAGTCGGTTTATGCTATTTGACCTTGTAGAACACTGAAAGGAGCAGCAGCGATGGCAAAGAGACCCAGAAGGAACCACAGCGCAGCGTTTAAGGCAAAGGTAGCGGTGGAGGCACTGAAGGAAGGACAAACCATAGTAGAACTGGCCGAGAGGTTTCAGGTGCATCCCAATCAGATCACGGAATGGAAGAGGCAGTTATTGGAGAGGGCAGAGGAAGTGTTCTCCAAAGGCAAGACGACGGAGGGAGGTACGGACATTAAGGAGTTGCACGCCAAGATTGGGCAATTGGCGATGGAGAACGATTTTTTAGCAGTCGCGCT
>DOHC01000189.1 GCA_003535475.1 Nitrospiraceae bacterium | reverse complement strand
ACCGCCTCTTTATATTCTATAGTTGCGCTGCTCTCCTCAGTAGCAAGGAACCGGGTTCCCATTTGCACGCCATCAGCGCCCATTTTCAGGAATCTGATAATGTCGTCATAAGTATAAATACCTCCTGCGACAATGACAGGGAAACCTCCGTATTTCTGAGCCATATCCTTCACAGGCGGAAGCAGGTTTTCAAGCCTGTTTTCATCGCTGTCAATCTCGTCCATCTTAAACCCGAGATGTCCTCCTGCAAGTGGTCCCTCCAAAACAACAGCATCAGGCCTGTAACCGTTCTTCTCCCATTTCTTGCAGATGATGTCAAGGGCTCTTGCAGATGACACGATTGGAATAAGCGCAGTATCCTTCGGCGGCTGAATTGTAGGCAGTGAAATAGGCAGCCCTGCTCCTGAAATGATTGCATCTGCGTTTGCATCAAGAGCGCCTTTCACGGAATCGTTATAATCCCTGACGAGCGCACGCATAATGTTTATTCCTGCAAAACCGCCGTTTTCTTTAGCGCGGCAAACCTCTTCGTATGTAGCTTCGTATGTATTGTATTTTTTTCCTGTTCTCTTTGAGACAAGCCTGTCAAGAGCTGCGCTTGATACAATGCCCAGTCCGCCTTCCCTCGCAACAGCGCTTGCAAGAGGATAAAGGGAAACACCTACGCCCATACCGCCCTGAATAATAGGAAGCGAAATGGCTTTGCCTTTTATAATCAATGGAGAAAACATTTGAGAAATCAATTTCCTTATTCTGTTTATTTTACACTATTTACAGGCATATAAGATATTATAGTATTTATTGCTTTGTCAATTACAACCAAAGGAAAGATTGCCAATGACAAGAAGAACCCTGCAGCAAGACTGTCGCATTAGAGGCTAACCTCTTATCACAACTTTCCTTACCCCGCTGATGGAGGAAAGCTCATCAAGCATTGACTTCATCGGCACATGATGCCTCAGAGAGATAGTGATATCGTAAGTTATTTCTCCTTTAGAATTATCTTTTTCATAATCTGTCTTGCTGATATGCGAACCTTGTTTATTGAGAATTGATTTGATTTTGTCATCCTCAATCTTTTCATCAGCGGTTATCGTGATGAATTTAAACACAAGCCTTGACATCTGCCTTTCAATAACCCTGAGCACAAGCAGCGAGAAAAGAGTGAGAGCGCATGCGGCCACACCTGCTACATAAAGCCCTGCTCCGACTGCAAGCCCTATCGCAGAGACCATCCAGAGGCATGCTGCTGTCGTAAGCCCCTGAATCGTTATCCCCATCTTTAAGATGGCGCCTGCGCCTATAAACCCTATGCCTGTGATTGCGCCTGCTGCAATGCGTCCGGGATCAACGCGGACATAAGATGGATTCATATAGCTAAGATGGTGGTAATACTCGGATACTATCATTACGAGCACAGAGGCAACGCAGACGAGAAGCTGTGTCCTGAATCCTGCCTGCCTTCCGTGAACCTGCCTTTCAAACCCTATGATGCCGCCTAAAACAGCGCCAAGGACAAGACGAATGATTATCTCTGTTTGTGAAAGCATAGAAAATTATAACAATTTTTCACGAATTAATGCTTTAATAAAACGCAGGCATCCTTACAGTTGTATTTATGGCAATCGGGATAAAGAGATAGAGCATCTGGAATAGCATTAATTTTGCCCATTGACCTTATTTATGCTTGTGATATGATTGATGGGAGGAGGGACGATGAACCAGATATGGTTTGGACTTATGACAATTGCTTTTTTAGTAGTTGTATGCTTTCTCGTATATGTGCTTCTTGAACTAAGGAAATCAGCAAGGGCACTCACGGATTTTCTCAGGACAACAGAGGATTCCCTGAAGCCAGCGCTGGATGAACTCCAGCAGACATTGAAAAGCATGAGAAAGGTCACGGATGATGTGAATTCTGTCACAGAAGACATAAGACTGGTATCAGGCAGCGCAAGGGATATCGGACAGAACTTAAAAAAAATAAGCGTGCTTTTAAATGAAGTCAGTTCGGATGCCATAATAAAGGTTTCGGGATTAAGGGTTGGGATAAGAACAGCACTTGAAGTCTTAATAAAAAATTTTCTGACAAAAGGAGGTACCAAATGAGAGACAATGATGGACACAGCGCAGGCACGGTATTTCTTTCCTTTCTTTTAGGAGGGATTGTAGGAGCAGGGCTTGCTATGCTTTTGGCGCCGCAGTCTGGAGGCGAGACCAGAAAAAGGATAAAGGAATTCGCAGATGATATGCGGGAAAAGGCAGAAGACTACGTTGAGAATATCAAAAAGGGCGTAACATCAACAGTGGAGGAAGGAAAGGATTTCTACGAGGAAAAGAAATCTGCCATTACTTCAGCAGTTGAAGCAGGCAAAAAGGCATACGAAAAAGAAAAAGAGAGGCTCTCCAAAGGTTAGCACTGATAATGCATGAGGCTTCTATTGCGCTGAGCGTGCTTGAGATTGCCGTTGACAACTGCAGAAAAGCAGGTTATAAGAGGATAGAATCAATACGGTTAAAGATTGGGAGGGCGTCGGGTGTAATGATCGACGCCCTCCTTTTTGCATTCAATGCCGTCAAGACAGACACAATTGCAGCAGAAGCAAACGTCATAATAGATGAGATACGTGTAAGCGGCTTGTGCAGCAGCTGCAAAAAAGATTTTGTCACAGAAGAAAAATATATCCTGTGCTGCCCTGAATGCAGCAGCACTTCATTTAATATAAAAACAGGGCGTGAACTTGAAATCATAGATATGGAAGTATTTTAGCAAGATGTTATTCCCGTGTAAACGGGAATCCAGAAAAGATAATGATATAGATTCCTGCTTTCGCAGGAATGACAACTTAGGGGGTTTTTGAATGAAAGTTAAGGTCGTTACCCGGATACTTGAGGCAAATGAGAGAATCGCAGCGGAAAACCGCAGGCTTTTTGACGAGGCAAGGGTCTATGTCATTAACCTGATGAGCGCACCCGGTGCAGGCAAGACATCCCTGCTGGAAAAAACCATAAAAGAGCTGAACGGAAAAATAAAAACCGCTGTTATAGAAGGAGACATTGCAGGCACATCTGATGCTGAAAGGATTGGCAGTCTCGGAGTGCCTGTTATACAGATAAATACAGGCGGCGCATGCCATCTTGATGCGAATATGATTAACGAGGTTTTGGAATCTCTCCCTCTGAAGGAGCCTGACTTGCTTTTTGTCGAAAACGTAGGAAATCTTGTCTGCCCCGCGGAATTTAACATAGGTGAGGATATGAAGGTAATGCTCTTAAGCATAACAGAAGGTGATGACAAACCGTTAAAATATCCCCTGATGTTTCAGGAATCATCAGCCTTGATATTGAATAACATTGACCTTCTGCCATATACAAATGCAAGCACGGAGAAAATCAGGAAAGATGCAATGTCTTTAAATCCTTCGCTGAAAATATTTGAGGTTTCATGCAAAACAGGCAAGGGAATCGCGGAATGGGCTGACTGGCTGACAGAGAGAGTTAAGAGTTAGATGAACCGTGTCCTCATCAATATCAAAGGTGTTGTGCAGGGAGTCGGCTTCAGGCCCTTTGTCTATAACCTTGCCAAATCCCTTAACTTAAGCGGCATAGTGACCAATACCGCGGACGGCGTGGCAATTGACATAGAAGGCGAAGACATCACGTCATTTATAGACAGGCTTCCAAAAGAAGCGCCTCCATTATCAGAGATAAACCATATTGATGTTTTGCCTATGCCTTTTTGCGGGCACAAAGATTTTGAGATAGTAAAAAGCAGAGACAGCGGAAGTTTTACGCTTATATCTTCCGACGTCTCCATATGCGATGACTGCCTTAAAGAGATGCTTGACAAAGGTAACAGGCGTTATCTTTACCCTTTCATAAACTGCATCAACTGCGGGCCGAGGTATACCATCACAAATGCTGTGCCTTATGACAGACACAATACCACCATGTCTGTTTTTAATATGTGCAATGAATGCGAAAGCGAATACAACAACACTTCTGACAGGAGATTTCATGCCCAGCCTAATGCGTGTTCTAAATGCGGGCCGCATTTAGAGTTAAAAGTTAAAAGTGAAAAGTTGAAAGTTAATAAGGCAGAAAATCCGATAAAAGAAACAATAAGACTTCTTAGGGATGGCGGTATCGTTGCAATAAAAGGGCTTGGTGGCTTTCATATCGCATGCGATGCCGCAAACAGAGATGCAGTTGAAAGATTAAGAGAAAGGAAAAGAAAGAACAACAAGCCTTTTGCACTTATGGCACCTGACATAGAAACAATAAAAAAATACTGCGAGGTATCGGAGAAAGAGCAAGAACTCCTGACCTCCAATAAGAGACCGATTGTGCTCCTGAAGAAAAAAACTGCGCAAGACAATTCAGCGCTCTTGTCTGATTCGATCAGCCCTAATAATCTGTATATCGGCTTCATGCTCCCATACACGCCGCTGCATTATCTGTTATTTTACTATCCATTAACTCCTAACTCTGAACTCCTAACTCCAAACTTTCTTGCGCTTGTAATGACAAGCGGCAACATCTCAGAAGAGCCGATTGTTGTCAGCAATGACGAGGCAGTATCAAAATTCTCAGATATGGTTGACGCCCTCCTGATTCATAACAGGGGCATCTTCATGCGTGTAGATGATTCAGTGGTGAAAGTTCGTAATACGTTATCCGTAATGTGTAATGAGTTAAATGGAAAGCCGTCACGCATTACGTCTCACACATCACTGTTTTTTATCCGCCGTTCAAGGGGCTATGCGCCTGAGCCCATATCTCTGGATGATGATGGTCCCGAAGTGCTCGGCTGCGGAGCTGATATAAAAAACACATTTACCCTCACAAAAGGAAGCTATGCTATTCCAAGCCATCACATAGGAGATATGGAAAATTACGAGACTGTAAAATTTTTTGAAGAGAGCCTCAGCAATCTAAAAAAAGTTTACAGGGTGAATCCTGTTGCAGTAGGATATGACCTGCATCCCAATTATCTTTCAACAAAATGGGCGCTTTCGCAGCAGTCAGAAGCAAAAAACTCGTCACTCGTCACTCATCACTCATCACTGTCTTTCTACGGCATTCAGCATCATTATGCCCATATTGCATCTGTCATGGCAGAAAATGGAATAAAGAGAAAAGTCATAGGCGTTGCATTTGACGGCACCGGTTACGGAACTGACGGCAATCTGTGGGGAAGTGAATTCCTGATTGCCGATATAGATGATTTTAAGAGGGCAGGACACTTTAAATACATCCCCCTTCCGGGAGGAGAGATGGCAATCAGAGAGCCGTGGAGAGTTGCGGTCAGCTACATAAGATATATCACAGGAGATGAGGTGATTGATTATCTGGAGTCCATAGGCTTCATTGAAAAATACGGCAGTGAAAAGATAAACGCTATTTTAGGAATCATTGACAACAGAGATTTCTCGCCCCTTTCATCAAGCGCTGGAAGGCTCTTTGATACAGTCTCGGCAATCCTCGGGATATGCGGCACAAACACCTTTGAAGGCGAGGCTGCAATGGCGCTTGAATCTTATACAATAGATAACATAGAGGAAGACTACCCTGCTGATATCGGATTGAAAGACAGGATTGAAATAGACTTTTCTTTGACTCTGTTCAGGCTGATACAGGATATGGCGAAAGGCATCGGAAAAGATATTGTCGCCACTAAATTCCATAACACCATCGTCACAATTATCGCCGGAGTCGTTCAGCGGCTCAGCACGATTCATAAGCTGCATGACGTAGTTTTAAGCGGCGGAGTTTTTCAGAACATGTATCTTCTCAAAAATACTATAGACAGCCTGAAATCAATAGGGATGAATGTTTATATTAATGAAAAGGTTCCTGCAAATGATGCAGGCATATCGCTGGGGCAGGCATACATAGTGAGAGAAAGGATGAAAAAGCAGGCGTGAAAGATATAATAAATTTAAAATTCAAAATGAAAAATTTAAAACTAAGGAATTTTATAATTTTGAATTGTATTTTTGAATTTTGCTTTTTGCATTTTGAATTGACAATTCAATAGAGGTAAAGATTAAGACCAACATATTAAAGAGGCTTGCAACTCAAATAAATAGGCCTGTAAGGCTGATGGAGGTCTGCGGCACCCATACTGTTGCTATATTCAGGCAGGGCGTCAGGGAACTGCTGCCTGATGGGTTAAGCCTTATAAGCGGCCCCGGCTGCCCTGTGTGCGTCACTGCAGTTGAGGATATTGAGAAGGCGATGGAAATCTCAAGAAAAGAAAATGTTATATTCACGACCTTCGGCGACATGATGCGCGTGC
>DOHC01000164.1 GCA_003535475.1 Nitrospiraceae bacterium | reverse complement strand
CTCTGCGCTTTCATCTCAAGCGCCTCTTCCTTTTCCCAGTCATAATCAATCTTAATCTTCCCTCTGAGCGCAAGAAGCTGCTTTATCTTCTTCTGCCTGATAAATTCTTTCATGGCAATTGTTATAGCCTTGGTCTTGGATTTTTCGCCGGTAGCCTTCTGAACCTCGGAGATGAGGTCATCGGATATGTTTAATGTTGCACGCATATTATGCACCTCCTTGATATGCTTTTATTGTATGCTAAATAGCTCAATTCGTCAAGAAGGCAGAATTTACAATCTAAACCCCGAAGATTACTGACCTTTCTTCCATATCAACCCTGTCAACCCTCACATTTAATTCCTTTCCTATGGTGAAAGAGTGTTTTCTATTTTTTCCGAACAGGGTCATTGTGCGCTCGTTAAATTCATAAAAGTCATCCGTCATATACGAAACATGGAGAAAGCCTTCAACATAAAAATCATTCAGCCTCACCTTCAACCCGTAAGGTGTGACATTGACAACCTTTCCTTCAAACTCATCTCCCACCTTATCTTTCATAAACCACACCCTCATGGCATTAAGAACCTCATTCTCAGCCTCGCCGGAAAGGCGCTCCATCCTTGAAGAGTTGAATGCGATATCAGGCAGCAGCGCCTCCATCTCCTGTTTTCTTCTTTCTGATATGTGCTTCTTATGCAAAACTTCTCGTAATATCCTGTGGACAACGAGGTCGGGATAACGTCTTATCGGAGATGTGAAATGAGTATAATGCCCTGACGCAAGGCCGAAATGCCCTGCGTTCAAAGGGGAATACCTTGCCTGCTTAAGGCTTCGCAAAACCATATAATTCACCATTTCTTCCTCCGGCCTGCCTTTTACTTCTCTGAGCAGCGCAGAGAAATTTTTCGGCTCGTAACGCGCGCCACGTACCGCGCTGCGCAAAGGTTTTATATATCTAAGAATCCCTTCCATCTTTTGAGTGTCCGGCTCCTCGTGTATCCTGTAAAGGGTCGGCGTTTCGACTTCCGCCAGATATTCCGCAACAGCCTCGTTTGCCGCAACCATAAACTCCTCAATAATTATATGCGCAAAATTTCTCTCGGCCTTTACTATCGCCTCCGGCCTGCCCTGTATATCAAGCAGGACTTCAGGTTCCGGAAGGTCAAAATCAAGGCTTCCTCTTTCAAGCCTCTTTTTTCTCAGGACTCCGCACAGTTCAGCCATAAGTTCAAAATCACTTAAAAGGTAATCATATCTCTTGCGTTCATGCCTGTCATTATCAACAAGAATTTTCCTTACAGATGTATAGGTCATCCTCTCGTTGCTCTTTATCAGGCTCGGATAAAATTTTGTATTGAGTTTTTCGCCATGCCTGCCAAAGTCCATCTCAACTGTAAATGCAAGCCGGTCCATCTCAGGCCTCAGGCTGCACAGATCCTCGGACAGCTCATTCGGAAGCATTGGAATCACCCTGTCCGGGAAATATGTGCTTGTGCCTCTCTTCCTTGCCTCAAGATCAATATCCGAATCCCATGGAACATAATATCCGACATCAGCTATATGCACCCAGAGTTTATAACCGTGTTCTGTAAGTTTAATGGAAACTGCGTCATCAAAATCCTTTGCGCGTTCACCGTCAATTGTTACCGTAGGAAGCCCCGTTAAATCTTTTCTTTTTTCTTCAGCCGCTTCGATCATGCCCTTTGCAGCAAGCATTTTTGCTTCTTCAGCAACATTTCTCGGAAATCTTCGCGGAATACTGAATTCATCTATGATAGCCTCAACCTCGGATGCAGGGTCTTCGGGCTTTTCTATTACTTTTATGATTCTTCCTGAAGGAGGCTTTCTGTCTGCAGGATAATTAAGAATCTCAGCGACAACAGTATCGCCATTCCTTGCCCTGCCCCTGTCATTAGGCGAGACATAAAGGTCAAATGCAATGGATTTGTTTTTAGGCCTCACATAAGATACGGCATTCTCGATTTCAAGCCTGCCTGCCACTCTAACGTGCGCCCGGTCAAGTATTCTTATTATTGATCCATCCCTCTTTTGGCGGTTCTCGATCCTCACAACAACCCTGTCATTGTCCATTGCTCCGGAGGTTGCCCGTGCAGGTATGAATATATCCCTTTCTCCGGGCTTTTCCGTAATTACAAAACCGTAACCATCCTTGTGCGCCTCAAAATAACCTGTCATCAGATTAACATCACTTGCAGGGACATAAAGGCCTTTTCTTGTGAGCACAATATCGCCGTCCTGAAGCATTCTTCTGAGAACCTTTTTTAATGCGTGGGCTTCGGAACGGCTTAATCCCATGAGATTAACCATATCCTTAAAACTAAGAGGCTTTTTTGTTTTTTCTCTGAAAAATGAAAGGAGGGTTTGTTTATTTACCATGAGATGTCAGGCTGCATTGTTTTTTGACATTGTATCATAAAGTTTTTCAGCTGAGAAAAATAAAAAGAGAGGGCATATCCCCTCCCTTTGTGTCATTTTTCACAGCCTGTAGATTTATTTTTTATAGCTTACTCTAATATTTCAAGAACGCAGCGCTTGCCTATTGTAGTGCCTGATGC
>DOHC01000135.1 GCA_003535475.1 Nitrospiraceae bacterium | reverse complement strand
ATTCACTGCTTCAAAAATCGCAACCTTCATAAAAGAGAGCGGCATAGAGAACGAAGTGAAACACAGAGAACTGATAATTCCCGGATATGTTGCGATACTAAGCGGCGCAATAGAAGACAAACTTGAAGGCTGGAAGGTGACAGTCGGCCCGAGAGAGGCAAACGGACTGCCGGCATTTTTGAAAGCAAAAACAGCTTAAAGGCATCTGTTAGCGATTAGTTTTTAGACTTTTGAGAATTGTCCGTTTTTCGTCATTCTCGCGAAAGCGGGAATCCAGAAAAGACTGGATTCCGTGTCAAGCACGGAATCCAGTAGAAGGAATTTACTATTTTTTGAGGAGGTAACAATGTCCAAGATTATAGCCTCTGCAGCCATAAGAGGCGCGCATACACTGGTAAAACAAGCAGAAGAACTGCTTGAAAAAACCACCGCAGAAAAAGGCAAGGACTTCGCTTTTGAATTTCCTGACACCGCTTTTTATCTTCCGATGATTTACGCAATGACAGCCTTCCCTGTTAAAACACTTGGTGATATGAAAGTTGCGCTGGGCATGGCAAAGGAACTGCTTCATGATGAGCCTGAAGAGCATTTATGGAAGCCGTATCTTGGCGAGGCGCTGGACTCAGGCATGGCAACTCTCTTTGCAGAAGAGATACTGCTTGCATTGAAATACATAAACGGCATGGAGCCTGCTAAAGATCCCGAGACAGGTTATGTATATAACGGATTTATCACCGACACTATCCAGAGGAATCTGGGGATTCAGCTTGTTGACGGCACAATGCCGGGCTTTGCCGCGATTGTCGGCGCTGCTCCGAATGATGATATTGCTGTAAACATTGTCAGGGAACTTCAGGAAAAGAATATCCTCACATTCCTCTCAGGCAATGTAAACGGCAACAGCGTTACAAAACAGCTTTTAAGAAAGGGTGTTGAACTTGGATGGGACACAAGAATCGTCCCGCTCGGCCCTGACACAGAACATACGCTCTATGCTCTTGACTGGGCAATAAGGGCATCCCTGATATTCGGAGGCAAAAAACCCGGCGATTACAAAGAGCATCTCAAATACCAGAAAGACAGGGTCTTTGCATTTGCAGTGGTTCTTGGCGAGCTTAACGACATAATATGGACTACAGGCGCGGGCGCAATTAACATGGGATTCCCTGCAATTGCAGATACGGACATTCCGGTTATACATCCTACTGGAGTATGCATATACGAAGAAGTGGACAAAGAGTTCGACCATGGGAAGATAGTGCAGAGGGCTATTGAACAGAGAGGGTTAAAGATTACCGTTGAAAAGCCTCCGATACCTGTTGCATACGGGCCTGCCTTTGAGGGCGAGAGAATAAGAAAAGAGGATATGTTCATTGAATTCGGCGGACAGAGAACGCCTTCATTTGAATGGGTCAGGATGAAGGAACTCAATGAGATAGAAGACAACAAGGTAATTATTGTAGGAGACAGCTGGCAAGAGAAGTACGAAAAAGGCGGACAGATGCCGTTGGCCATCGTGATAGATGCGGCAGGAAGAAAAATGCAGAAGGACTTTGAGTCTATCATTGAAAGGAAAATACACCATAACATAAACGAGGCGCAGGGACTCTGGCACATGGGCCAGCGTGACCTCAACTGGATAAGAATCAGCAGCAATGCCAAAAAAGAAGGCGTAACATTAGAACACATCGGCGGAATCATGGCAACTATGACACATCACAGGTTCAAATCAATCGTGGATAAGGTGCAGGTTACAATATACACTGATGAAAAAGACGTCCTTGCCATACAGGAAGAAGCGAGAACAGCATACAAGGAACGTGACCAGAGGCTCGGTTCTCTTACTGATGAGGCAGTGGATATTTTTTACTCGTGCCTCCTCTGCCAGTCGTTTGCACCAAGCCATGTATGCGTCATAAGCCCTGAAAGGCTTGGCCTTTGCGGCGCATATAACTGGCTGGATGGAAAGGCTGCTTATGAGATAGACCCGACAGGAGGCAACCAGCCAATCCCAAAAGGCACTCTCATGGATGCAAAATACGGAAGATACACAGGCATAGACGAATACCTGAAAAAGGCATCAGCCGGAGCAGTTGAAACCCTTAACTTATACACAATAATGGAAAACCCGATGACTTCATGCGGCTGCTTTGAATGCATCATCGCAATAATCCCTGAGGCAAACGGAGTAATGATAGTGCAGAGGGGACATACAGGAATGACACCGGCAGGAATGAAGTTCTCTACCCTTGCAGGAAGCGTAGGAGGCGGAACACAGAACCCCGGTTTTATGGGCATAGGAAGAAACTTCATTGTAAGCAAGAAATTCCTTCATGGAGACGGCGGCATAAAGAGAATAGTATGGATGACCAAGAACCTTAAGGAAAGCCTTAAGGATGAGTTCAGCAAAAGGGCTGCCGAGGAAGGCGTGCCTGACCTCCTCGACAAGATAGCTGACGAGACCGTTGCTGAGGATTCCGAGAAACTGCTTGAGTTCCTTACACAGGCAGGGCACCCTGCACTCAGCATGGACTCGATGTTATAATAAAATAAGTGAAGAATTAGAAGTTAAAAGTGAAAAGTTTTAAACTCTTAACTCATAACTTTCAACTCTTAACTTCATTTTGGAGGTAAAATGGATAAAGTTGTAAAAAGCGCAAATAAAGAAGCAGAACAGATAATAGAATGGGGGGAACTCCACAATATAGAGACCTGTTTCGACAGGGCAGAAAGGCTGAAGCCATGCCCTATCGGTGAAACAGGCGCGTGCTGCAAGGTCTGCCATATGGGTCCATGCAGGCTCGTAGGAAAAAACGCTGAAGAAGAGTCAAGAGGAGTATGCGGAGCAACGCTTCCAACTGTTGCGGCAAGGAACATGGTCAGGATGATAGCGGCAGGAACGGCTGCGCACTCCGACCATGCCAGAGGTATGGCATTTACCCTCCTTGCTGTCGCAACCGGGGAAGCAAAAGACTTTAAGATCACTGACGTGAGAAAACTCTACCGGGTTGCCGGATATCTGAATATTGAGTTTGAAGGCAGGGAAGTGAATGCTGTTGCAAAAGATGTGGCTGAAAAGCTGATAGAAGACTTCGGAAGACAAAAGGGTGAAGGCAACTTTATAACAAGGGCCCCCAAGAAGACACAGAAACGCTGGAGAAAGTGGGGAATCGTCCCCCGCGGAGTCGACAGGGAGGTCTGCGAGGCGATGCACCGCACCAATATCGGTGTTGACCATGATCCTGATCATCTCCTGACACAGGGGCTGAGGACAGCGCTTGCTGATGGGTGGGCAGGCTCAATGATTTCAACAGATGTCACAGACATT
This sequence comes from Nitrospiraceae bacterium, assembly GCA_003535475.1. GTDB lineage: Bacteria > Nitrospirota > Thermodesulfovibrionia > Thermodesulfovibrionales > UBA1546 > UBA1546. The sequence continues at coordinate 596 of DOHC01000135.1, read as the reverse complement.
CTCTTCGGCACTCCGCAGCCTGTGAAGGCCGAGGCGAGCTTTGGCATATTTAAAAAAGATGAGGTGAATCTCGTAGTCCACGGGCACGAGCCTTTGCTTGCAGAAACTATTGTAGACGTCGTATCAGAACCTGAGATGACAGCATATGCAAAATCGAAGGGTGCAAAAGGCATAAACCTGGGCGGCATGTGTTGTACTGCGAATGAAATACTCATGAGGCACGGCATACCCACTGCCGGTGGTTTTACCAACCAGGAGCTCGGAATCATGACCGGACTTATAGATGCGATGACGGTCGATGTACAGTGCATTATGCCTGCAATCACAGAGCTTTCAAAAAAGTTTCACACAAAGGTCATCACTACCTCTGAAAAGGCAAAGATACAGGGCGCAATGCATATAGAGTTTGATGAGCACAGAGCAAAGGAAATTGCAAGGGAAATAATAAAGATAGCAATCGACAACTTCCAGAACCGAAAAGCGTACGGAGAACGCATTACAGAGAAATTTCCGGTTATCGCAGGGTTTTCCCATGAGTATATCGAATACATGCAGGGCGGAAAATGGAGGGCGTCATTCAGACCGTTAAATGACGC
>DOHC01000077.1 GCA_003535475.1 Nitrospiraceae bacterium | reverse complement strand
CTCTCGGCCCTTTGCTTACAAACACTCTTATACCGCGCTGCTCTTTAACCCTGCTTCCGAAAGGCAGATCCTGCCTTATTATATGTCCTGCCAAAACATCTGAATCATAATCTTCGCCCTCTATCTTAAGATTAAGCCCCTTCCGGCTCAGAAGCTCATTAGCCTCAATAATGCTTTTACCTGAAAGATCAGGCACATCTACTGTCCTGCTGAAGCTCAATAATTTGAATGTAATGTATGCAAAAAGCAGGACGACAAGAACAAAAGCTAAGGAATAAAGAGAAAATTTTGCTATCTTGCTTACAGCTTTCAAATTTTAACTCTTGCTCCGAAGCAGTATAATGTCATTCTCTGGCTTGACCAGAGAATCCAGTTCCTTTTTCTTCTGGATTCCCAGATTAAATCGGGGAATGACCGTGAGGGGTTCACCTGAGATGCATCCTGCATCAGTTAGTCCTTCTCAACCACTTTGCTTATGCTGACGATTTTATCTTCTGCGTCAACATCCATAAGCTTGACTCCCTGCGTATTCCTCCCGAGCAGGGATATGTTGTTTGCAGTAGTTCTTATAAGCTTGCCGGAATTCGTAATCATGACTATCTCATCCTCGTCTCGCACCTGTATAAGACCAACAGCCTTACCGCCTTTCTCTATAACCTTTATAGATATTACTCCCTTACCGCCTCTGCCCTGTACACGGTACTCTTCTATTCTGGTCCGCTTGCCAAGTCCCTTCTCCGTGACTGTCAGCAGCGCTGTTCTTTCCTCGGCAACTTCCGCTGAGACAACCTCATCTCCTTTTGCAAGACGTATTCCAATGACTCCCTTTGCAGTCCGCCCCATCTCGCGGACATCCTCTTCATTAAAGCGGATTGAAAGGCCATTCTTTGCGCCGATGATCAAATCGCTCTTGCCGTCTGTCTTTTTTACCGCAATAAGTTCGTCTCCTTCTTCAATCGTAACTGCTATTATGCCCTTGCCTCTTGGATTGCTGTATTCTACAAGAGCGGTCTTTTTTACTATCCCGTTCTTTGTGAACATAACAAGAAATCCCTCTTTAAAATCCCTTACCGGAAGCGCTGTTGCAATTCTCTCTCCGTCTGAAAGCTGAAGGAGATTGATAAGAGCCTTGCCTTTTGCAGCGCGCCCTGCTTCTGGAATCTGATAAGTCTTGAGCCAGTAGAGCCTTCCGAGGTTGGAAAAGAAGAGCATATAATCATGAGTTGAACCTATAAAAAGCTGCTCAACAAAATCTTCCTCTTTTGTTTCCATCCCGATAAGTCCCTTACCGCCCCTGCGCTGGCTCCTGTATGCGGACAATGGATTTCTCTTGATATAACCCTGATGAGAGATGGTGATAACCATATCTTCTTCTGTTATCAGGTCTTCAATTGTAATCTCTTTTAATCCCGCTGCAATCTCAGTTCTTCTTTCATCAGCATACTGGTTTTTTATCTCATTCAGCTCATCTTTGACTATCTTTGATACAAGGGCATCGCTTCTGAGTATTGCCTTCAGCCTCTCAATCTCTTTTAATGTCTCTGTGTATTCCTTTATTATCTTTTCACGCTCAAGGCCTGTGAGCCTCTGCAATTTCATGTCAAGTATTGCCTGCGCCTGAATCTCAGATAAAGGATAATTATTCATGAGTCCATGTTTTGCCTCATCAGGCGTCTTTGACTTCCGTATCAATGCGATAATTGCATCAAGATGATCAAGCGCAACCTTGAGTCCTTCCAGTATATGCGCCCTTTCTTCCGCCTTTCTAAGTTCAAATCTTGTCCTTCTTATGACAACATCCCGCCTGTGCTGTATGAAATGGCTGAGTATCTTCTTTAAAGGCATCACCTGCGGCTGGCCGCTTACAATGGCAAGCATTATAATTCCGAATGTGGATTCCATCTGCGTGTGTTTGTAAAGGTTATTCAGGACTACCTCTGCCATCTCGCCCCTTTTAAGATCAAGGACAACCCTTATGCCTTCCCTGTCAGATTCATCCCGTATCTCGGATATGCCCTCTATTTTTTTCTCTCTTACGAGCTCGGCAATCTTTTCTATCAGCCTTGCCTTATTCACCTGATACGGAACTTCCGTGATTATGATATTTTCTCCGCCTCTGTATTCCTGCTCAATCTTCGCCTTTGCCCTGACCTTAATAATGCCCCTGCCTGTGGTGTATGCATCAACGATTCCCTGCATTCCATGAATCAACCCGCCTGTAGGGAAATCAGGGCCTTTTACTGCATTCATCAGGCCGTTGACAGTCACTTCCGGATTATCAAGGAGCATAATAAGCCCGTCTATTACCTCGCCGAGATTATGCGGCGGTATATTGGTTGCCATGCCGACGGCAATGCCTGATGAGCCGTTTACTATAAGATTCGGCACTCTTGATGGAAGCACCAACGGCTCTTCCGTGGTCTCATCAAAATTGGATTGAAAGTCAACCGTCTCCTTATCTATGTCCGCAAGGATTTCTTCCGAGAGTTTTGCAAGCCTTGCCTCTGTGTAACGGTATGCGGCAGCAGGGTCTCCATCAATTGAGCCGAAGTTGCCCTGTCCGTCTATCAGCGGGTATCTCATGTTGAAATCCTGCGCAAGCCTTACAAGGGCGTCATAGACAGCAGTGTCGCCATGGGGATGATATTTTTTCAAAACCTCTCCGACAACACCGGCGCACTTTGAATACTTCTTGCCCGGAAGGAGACCCTCCCTGAACATCGCATAGAGTATTCTTCTCTGCACAGGCTTAAGCCCGTCTCTTACCTCAGGAAGCGCCCTGCCGATTATTACGCTCATGGCGTAATTAAGGTAGGACACCTTCATTTCTTCTTCAATACTTACAGGAACCTTTGCCATTTTCCCCTCTTCTTATAAGAAATTAATGCTTTTAGCGCTTAAGAAAAACATTGTAGTTTACCATAAATAATTTACTAAATTGGCATATATTATATGCGCTAAATCCTAAAAATACATTTGGATGGGGCACAGGTGACTGAAAAGTCTTTTGCAGCAACACCTTTAACATGCCATGATCAATTCTTGATGGCATAATTTTATGCAGACAGCCTTTGTGAATTGCATCATGGCATAAGATAATTCCCATTGTATCTAAAGACTTTGAAGGCATCTATGCCCCTACACTTTAAGATTAATTGTATTTTTAGGGTAAATGTCTTCGGGTTTTTGCTTCAGGACTTGTGGTATTCCTGAATAGATTTTATGCTTACATTTTTCTTGCGGAGCATGTCTATCGCATTTACGACTGCCCTCGCGCCTGAAACGGTCGTCGTACAAGGCACCCTGTACTGGAGCGCACTCTGCCTTATTGAAAAGGAATCCCTCTGAGCCTGCGCATCGCTGACTGTATTGATGATGAAATTCACTTCCTTGTTTTTGATTAAATCCACGATATGAGGCCTTCCTTCCTTTACCTTATTTATTACTTCAACTTCTATTCCTTTGCTGCTAAGATGCTCTGCAGTGCCGCGGGTCGCTATCACCTCAAAACCCATGGCGTGGAGTTTCTTCACAATATCACATATCCCGTCCTTGTCTTCATCCCTGACACTTATCACAATCTTACCCGACGTAGGTATCCTGTTGTTGGATGATAACTGAGCCTTTGCGTATGCAATACCGAAATCCTCGTCTATTCCCATCACTTCTCCTGTGGATTTCATCTCAGGGCCGAGGATTGTGTCTACACCGCTGAACCTGTCAAATGGGAATACCGCCTCTTTAACTGCAACGTGTTTTATCTCTTTTTCACTTGTTAATCCGAGTTCCTTCAATGTTTTTCCGAGCATTGTCTTTGCAGCAAGTTTTGCCAGTGGAACGCCCGTTGCCTTGCTCACATAAGGTATTGTCCTTGAGGCCCTTGGATTCACTTCAAGAATATATATCTCGTTATCCCTGACAGCAAACTGAATATTCATAAGACCGATAACATTGAGTTCACGCGCTAATGCCTTTGTCTGCTTTTTAATCTCAGCAACAATATCTTTATTCAGGGAATAAGGCGGCAGGGAGCATGCCGAATCACCTGAATGTATGCCTGCCTCTTCGATATGTTCCATAACACCGCCGACAATTACATCAACTCCGTCTGAAATAGCATCAACATCCACTTCAACAGCGCCGTCCAGATATTTGTCAATGAGAACAGGATGCTCAGGTGATGCCTTCATAGCCCTCTCCATGTAATCAAGAAGTGAACTCTCATCATAGACGATCTCCATAGCCCTTCCTCCAAGCACATAAGAAGGCCTCACCATAACTGGATACCCTATCTTACTCGCAATCACTACGGCATCTTCAGGAGACATGGCAGTGTCGCTCTCCGCCTGCCTCAGATTGAGTTTATGGAGAAGTTCTTTGAATCTCCTCCTGTCTTCTGCGCGGTCTATTGAGTCAGGCGAAGTGCCGAGAATCTTTATGCCCTCTTTTTCAAGAGGCACTGCCAGCTTTAACGGAGTCTGTCCTCCGAACTGAACTATAATGCCTTCAGGTTTCTCAACCTCAATAATGCTCAGCACATCCTCTATTGTAAGAGGTTCAAAATACAGCCTGTCGGCAGTGTCATAGTCGGTGCTGACTGTCTCGGGATTACAGTTGACCATTATAGTCTCGTAACCAAGCTCCTTCAAAGCAAAGACTGCATGGACACAGCAGTAATCAAATT
>DOHC01000120.1 GCA_003535475.1 Nitrospiraceae bacterium | reverse complement strand
GTCGTTTATGAGACAGTACACTAGCCATTAACTTATATTGTAAACTGCCATTCGGCAAACTTCACCGACGCAATCTTGAAGTTATAAATCTTGCTCATCTTATAAACCGTACGGTGAATTCCGTTGCATTGAAACTCGTAAATTTTGCGAGTCTTGATCCAAGCCTACAAGCAAGAGGTATTAAAGGGGTCACAAATGTAAGCAAGCTTGACAGAGAGATATGGAATGAACTCTATAACAATTGGGATACACTTCCGTTTGAAAGCGAAAAGTTACTTGCAAGGATAAGCAAAACGCCCATAGAGAGATTAAATGACATAGATGAAAGTGAATTGCCTCGTGAAGGCAAGATCAGAGAACAACTTGTCAAAACAAGGGTTAATCAAGCTTTTTTTAGAAAGAGTATTCTTGCGTCATATAATTACACATGTTGTATAACCGGAATTCAACAAAATGAATTATTGATTGCAAGCCATATAAAACCTTGGGGAATGGACGAAAAAAACAGGCTAAACCCTCGCAATGGTATTGCCATTAATGCACTCCATGATAAGGCATTTGAAGCCGGTCTCATTACAATAACGGAAGATTACAGATTAAGAATATCATCAATTCTAAAAAAAAAGCAGGAAAAAAACGAAGCCATGATGGAGTGCTTCATTAAATACGACAATAAGACAATTAATTTGCCTGCTCGCTTTTTACCGGATCCCGAATTTTTAAAATATCACAACCAAGAAAGGTTTAAGGGGTAGCATTATGAGAAATATAGACATTACAGAAACCGTTGCTGACATTGCCTATATAGCTGGATACCATAAATATTATTCCGGCGATTCAAGGTCTGATATTTCACAATATATTCAATGGGCATTTGAATTTGAAAGACTTCATAATCATACAGATTGGCAAAAGGCTGACTATATGCTCTTGATTGAAGAATTTGCTGAAAATAAAATCCAAATAGAGGAGGAGACTTCCCTCCTTCTTAATCGCTGATGTCGGAAAGACCGGCAGTCATCAATGCGGCTATTACCTTCCGAAAGCTACATGGCAGGCTTATACTCCTTTCCCACCGGAGAAGGGAAAAAACAGTGAGCAGTACGTCAGTATCATCTGGCAGGATGGACGGGAAACCAAATCATGCATAAAGTGGTATGGGAAGGGAACGAGAAGCGAATATCGTCTTACGAGATTCGGTAAGGATTTTCCATTCCTGCTCGCTGACAATATAGGCAGCCTTCTTGTGCTCGTTGTGAAAGGACCAACGAGTTTTCTTGGGTATGTTCTTGATATTGACGATGACATAAGCGAAATACAGGCTGCCCTTGGTGTTGAGGTTATAAGCTCATGGGGCCTCTATGACGCAAGTGCCGTGCCTGTGCATGAAACCGAGGATGCCTGCGTAGACAGATGCTTCAGGTTATTTTCGGGTACCGTTGAGGATTTCCCATCTACAGCATGGTTCTCAGAGAAAAGTCGTTCAGCGCTCGTTGAATGTGTAACCAATTTTCTCAATACAAAAATTGATCAACAACTCATCAAATTAATGGAGGCAGAGTACAAGCTTTTTCAGATCATAGAACGGCGCCTTAGCCAGAATGAAATAAGCCGTCTTTTCAAGTCAATAAATGATTTTCTTTCAACGGCTGCAAGAATAATGAATCGGCGCAAGGCAAGAGCAGGCAGATCGCTGGAAAATCACACGGAATTCATCTTGAGGAATGCAGGCATTCCTTTTGAGATGCGACCAAATGTTGATGGTAAGCCAGATATACTTATCCCCGGAAAATCACAGTATGAAGACCCGACCTATCCATCATCAAAGCTTCTTGTCGTTGGTGTTAAGACAACATGCAAAGACAGATGGCGACAGGTCTTGAACGAAGCAAAACGTATACCACACAAACATATTTTGACAATCCAGCAGGGCATTTCAAAGAATCAACTTGACGAAATGCATAAAAGCAATGTTTCACTCATTATTCCCCGGCCTATCCAGAAACAATATCCTATTGGAACTGGAATAGAAATGCTGAGCCTTGAACAATTCGTAACATACGCCAAACAAAAACTGGCTTGAGAAAATGACTGATGTCCTCACGCCCGAACAGCGCAAGCTCTGCATGTCCCGTATTCGAGGTAAGGACACAAAGCCGGAGCTTATCGTACGGCGAATGGTTCATGCAATGGGTTTTCGCTATCGCCTTCATGCCGGTCATCTGCCGGGAAAGCCTGATTTGGTATTTCCCCGCCTGAAGAAAGTTATTTTTGTTCATGGTTGTTTCTGGCATATGCATTCCTGCCGTTATGGTCGTGTGAAGCCGGCAACAAATCCGACATTCTGGGAATCAAAACGTAGATCAAATAAAGAAAGAGATGGAATCAAAAGGAAAGAATTACAAAAATTAGGATGGACTGTGTTGGTGATATGGGAATGCTGGACAAAAGATTCAGGCAAACTGGGTGATCGCATTATTTCATTTCTGAAAGGCAAACAGCATGAAGGCAACGACCTTGAAAACAAGATGAGAATCATTTAGTTTGTTATGGGGTTCTAATTTCATTTACCTTATGCATTCGAGCCCCGTTTCCCGCTCCATA
>DOHC01000108.1 GCA_003535475.1 Nitrospiraceae bacterium | reverse complement strand
CATGATCTCCCTGCCTGTGTAATGTCTCAGCGCCTTTAATGCAAGCGAGGGATAAATTTCTCCGTTATAAAGCATGAGAAGAGGTGATTTTCTTACAGGGCCGTCAGTGTCCGGGTCTGTATTGAAAAAGCCGAAATCCAGAGCGCCACGCCCGAGCAAGGGGATATTTGTCTCCACAAAAGGACGCTGATATACAGGAACCGAGGCCACACCTTCTGCAATCTTCAGAAGTTTTATCTTTGACAACTCTATCTGTGATATAGCCTTGGGGTCTGCGTCTTCTTTTTCATCCCTGAAAAAATAACCGAGGATTACACTGCCGTTTTTTTCTATGGCTCTGGAAAGGACTGCGTCTTCTCTGCTGTCTGAAGGTTCGGAGAAAACAATGTCCAGCGCTGTTACCTTTACTCCGTATTCTTTCAGGCTATTCAGAAGCCCGGCAAATACAGAGCGTTTCCACGGCCATCTGCCGATTTCATTGACGCTCTTTGAATCTATAGCAACTATCACAACCCTGTTGTCAGGCTGCACATTTTTTCTGAGTTTAAATCTTGCGTCCTTGAGTTTCAGGTCAACTGCATCAAGAAAATGAAAGTTCTGCCTGTAAATGAAAAAGGTTACAACTGAAGCAAGAAGACCGATTGCAATAAAGGTCAGCAGTCTGGAGTATTTCATAATCGCCCCTTCTCTACGAGTCTACGACAAGCCGGTTTTTGGCTTAACCGCATTAATAAGGCTCAGGCTTATTAATCTTTAACTCTCTGGAGATAAGTCTCTACATTGCCGATATGTTTGCCGTTCGGGAATTCGCTTTTATACTGAAGCAGCCTTTCCTTTGCCCTTTTTGCAAATCCCATTTCATCAAGAAGTATCCCCGTAAGATAGAGCGCTGTTTCACGCTGCGGGCTTATCGGGTATTCCTCAAGGATAAGCAGATATTCTGCAAGCGCAGCTTCCTGATTTCGCAGGAACCTTGAATAAACAGCTCCCCTCTCAAGCCTTGCATCGCCTCTGATTTCGGCTTTATCGGTCAGGTCAAGCGCTATCTGAAAAATATAAAGCGCCTCCTCATATCTTCCGGCATCAGCCAGATAATGAGCATAATTTATATTCCACCTTGCGATTATATGAGGGAGGTTCCCTGATATTTCCCACTCTTTCGGAGGCTTTGCAGCTGTAATCTCTTCAAAATCTTTCTTTGCCGTGTATAATGGTGTATCCTGTTCAATCTTAACAGGGTCAGTCGGGCTTATTCCCCTTGTGTTCTGAACCATAGTGTCTGAAGAAAGCGGCTTGGATAATTCCGTATTGCCTGAAATCTCAGCGCTCCCCTCATTACCGAAAAGGACATTTGCATAACCCTGTGTCATCATCATGAATTCGGTGCCTTTAATGCCGGCAACTGCCGTGGGGCTTTTCACCTTGAAATTTGTCTGCTGTCCTGTAAGCCTTGTAACTGTAGCTCTGAGCTTGCCCTGATTTAATTTAAAAACACCCTCCTTTTTATCAGTTGAAACCAGAAATTTGTCTATCTCGAGTTCTGTGTTATTGGCAAGGGTAAAAGCACTGCCATCGGACAGAGACAGTTTTGCCCACCCATCCTTGCCAGTCTTTATCCAGCATCCTACTTCAAAATCCATTCCTTCCTTGGCTTTTTTATAAGGCACGTTGGCTTTGTCTCTCCAAGATACTTCACCGCTGAGCTTTGCAATTTTCCCGGCAGCAGCATACACAGTGGAAACGAACATAAAGAAACACACATTGACCAGAATAATTAAAAATATCTTTTTCATAACCGCCTCCCCAAAATCAGGTTTTCAGTCTGTAAACCTTTTTTTTATCAGGGGTTCCACACACAAAGCATGGAGTCCCCCTTCAGAGAAAATTAATATCAAATATTGCCTTTACTGTCAAGGTAAAAATACCATACCTGCGCTCAAAACGCTTCTCAATATCTCATGCAGATATGTTTTTCCTTAACTATTAACCCCGTTAAAAGACTATCGCCCTTTTAACAGGGGAAAGAAGGTTCAATTCTTCATAGATTTCTTCGGGCGTCATTATTGCGCCGCCTGTTCTACCGTAAAAAAGAACTTCCGATTTGCCGTTAACGGCAAGCCTCACATCCTCAACCATCTGGCCTGCATTAAGTTCAATCGTCACAAACCGCCTCTTGGGATTTGCGAGAGATGCAAGTTCTTTTTCAGGGAAAGGGAAAAGACTAATGGGACGGAAAAATCCTAATCTGGAGCCTTCACTCCGCAACTTCTTGACAGCAGAAAACGCTATCCGAGCCGCAGTTCCGAATGCAACAACTATTGTCTCGGCGTCTTCTGTGCCAAACATCTCAAATCTTACCTCATCTTCTTTCATCTTCCTGTATTTTTCCTGAAGAATGCTGTTTCTAACTTCAAGTTCGCCCTCGCCCATATAGAGAGATTTGATCACATTCGGGCCTCTCCCGCCACACCCTGTCAGCGCCCATGTCTTCTCCGGAAGATCAGGCTTTATATAAGGCATCTGATAAAAAGGCTCCATCATCTGGCCCAGTATCCCATCGCCGAGAATCATTGCAGGATTTCGGTATTCATCTGCCTTATCAAAGGCAAGCATGGTTAAATCCCAGAGTTCCTGAAGATTATACGGGGCATATACAAGAAGTTTATAATCGCCGTGCCCGCCGCCTTTTACTGTCTGAAAATAATCCGCCTGGCTGCCCGATATGTTTCCAAGTCCGGGCCCTCCCCTCTGCATATTCACGAGCACAGATGGAAGCTCTGCTCCGCACAGATAGGAAACCGTCTCCTGCATCAGGCTTATGCCGGGGCTGCTTGACGATGTCATAGCCCTTGCGCCTGCAGCAGAGGCGCCATACACCATGTTTATTGCGGCAAGTTCGCTTTCAGCCTGAATAAATACTCCCTCGGCATCTTCCATGCGCCACGACATATATTCAGGAATTTCGTTTTGCGGGGTTATAGGATAGCCTGCATAAAAACGGCAGCCTGCCTGAATTGCAGCCTCTGCGATAACCTCATTGCCCTTCATAAAAATCTTTTTAGCCATCAAAAACATTATATCACATTTGACAAAACTCTTACCCTTACATTATGATTTTTTCACAATGCCGGGGAGACGTTAATGTATTTTCAGGAACTGATTTTAAAGCTTCATGAATTCTGGTCCAAACAGGGCTGTGTTCTGCTTCAGCCTTATGACATTGAAGTCGGCGCAGGGACCTTCCACCCCGCGACATTCTTTAAAGTCCTCGGGCCAGAGCCGTGGAAAACAGCTTATGTTGAACCTTCAAGAAGGCCTACAGACGGCAGATACGGCGAGAACCCGAACAGGCTTCAGCATTATTACCAGTATC
>DOHC01000212.1 GCA_003535475.1 Nitrospiraceae bacterium | reverse complement strand
TCAAAAAGGCCGAAGACGCCCAGCCTTTCGAACTCCTGGCGTTGAATGGCCACGAACCTGGCGGCGTAGTCGCGGCAAAAGGCGCGTTTTTCGAGGCGGTCCGGGTGCTTTTTGGCCTTTTGGAGCTCCTTGTCGGCCTGGGATTCGATCGGAAGGCCGTGGCAGTCCCATCCCGGAATGTATGGGGAATAAAACCCCTGCATTGATTTGAATTTTACGATTATATCCTTGAGTATCTTATTGAGCGCATGTCCGATATGGATGTGTCCGTTGGCATAAGGAGGGCCGTCATGGAGGATGTAATGCTTACTTCCTGAATTTTTGTTTTGCAGCTTTTCATATATCTTATTCTCTTCCCAGAACTTGAGCATTTCAGGCTCTTTCTGTGTAAGGTTTGCCTTCATAGGAAAACCTGTCTGTGGAAGATTGAGTGTGTCTTTTATGTCTTTTGCCATGTCAGAAAATGCTCCCCTTCTCTTATTTCTATTCAGCCTTTTCTTTCTTCTGCGCAGCCTTGTCAGCGATTATCTTCTGCGCCTGATGTGAAGGCACTTCTTCGTAATGCGAGAATTCCATGGAATACAATCCCCTTCCTGATGTAAGGCTGTGGAGCTGATTTGCATATGTCAGCATCTCAGACATCGGAACTAATGCTGTTATCTTCTGGTTTCTCGCCTGTGATTCAACTCCCTGAACCTTGCCCCTCTTTGAATTGAGGTCGCCTATAACTGCGCCGAGCGCCTCATCAGGAGTTGTAATCTCCACTTTCATTACGGGTTCAAGGAGTATCGGCTTTGCATTTTCAACAGCCTTTTTTATGCCCAATGAGCCTGCAATCTTAAACGCCATTTCCGATGAATCCACTGTATGATATGAGCCGTCATAAAGGGTTACTTTTACATCCACCATAGGATAACCGGCAATTATCCCCTCGTGCATTGCCTCTACGATTCCCTTTTCTACTGCAGGTATGTATTGCCTCGGTATTGCTCCGCCGACTATATTGTCAACAAACTCAAAGCCCTTGCCTCTCGGCATCGGCTCTATCTTTATCCGGCAGTCTCCGTACTGTCCTCTTCCGCCTGACTGTTTTTTATACCTGCCCTGCGCATCGGATGAAGCCCTGATCGTTTCCCTGTATGGAATCTTCGGAGTTTTCATAACAACCTCAACCCCGAACTTCCTCTTCAATCTTTCAAGCGCAACTTCAAGATGCACCTGTCCCATGCCTGAGAGTATCATCTCTTTTGTCTCTTCGTCCCTGTGGAATTTAATGGTCGGGTCTTCTTCAATGACCCTGTGAAGCCCTGTGCTGACTTTTTCTTCGTCTCCTTTGCTTTTCGGAGCTATGGCATAGGAGATTATCGGTTCTGCAAACTTTACCTTTTCAAATACAATGGGATGAGCCTCATCAGAGAGCGTGTCTCCGGTGTTTGTCTCTTTGAGTTTTGATACAACTCCGATCTCGCCGGGCCCTAAACTGCTTGCCGGTATCTGCTTTTTGCCGAGGAGATAGAATATCTGGCCTATTCTTTCTTTCGCTCCTGTTGTTGCATTCAACACAGTTGAATCAGCCTTCAGAGCGCCTGAATAGACTCTGAATACAGAAAGCTTTCCCGCATAAGGGTCTGCTATAGTTTTAAAAACGTATGCGGAGAAAGGCTCTTTTTCGTCAGGTTTTCTCTGCGCGTCTTTTGAGTCTTTCTGATTTTTGCCTTTAATGGGGAAGATTCTTACGAGGTCATGGGGAGAAGGCAGACAGAGTATTATTGCATCCATGAGCTGAGGGATGCCTATGTTTTTGGTTGCTGAGCCGCATACAACAGGGATAACCCTCCTTGACAGAGACCCTTCTTTAATCCCCATTATAATCTCTTCCTGTGTCAGCTCGCCGCCTTCAAGATATTTTTCAAGGAGAGCGTCTTCTGATTCAGCAATCTTTTCTACAAGCTTTTTCCTGTATTCCTGAGCCTCGGAGAGCATATCAGAGGGGATGTCTGATTCCGCTGCCTTGCCGCCTGAAAACGTATACGCCTTCATGTTAATGAGATTGATTATTCCGCTGAAAGTTTCTCCTGAACCTATTGGTATCTGAAGCGGAACGCCTTCTGTACCGAAGGATTGGACAAGTTCATCAAGAGCACCGGGGAAGTTGGCAGATTCTTTATCCATCTTGTTTATAAAGACTATTCTCGGGATTTCATATTCACAGGCGTATTTCCAGACCTTCTCTGTTTCTGCTTTAACGCCTGATATGGCGCTGACTATAACGACAGCTCCGTCAACAGCCTTGAGGCTTCCTCTGGTGTCTTCTACAAAATTTATGAATCCCGGCGTATCAATCAGGTTTATGCGGTGGCTGTCCCAGTTGCAGAAGCCGAATGCCGATGTGATAGTGATCTTTCTTGATATCTCTTCAGGTTCGCAGTCAGTTGTTGTATTGCCTTCTTCAATTCTGCCGAGCCTGTCAATAGAGCCTGAATTAAAAAGCATTGCCTCGGTCAGGGATGTTTTTCCCGCGCCTCCATGCGCGATCACAGCGATATTTCTGATTTTGTTAACATCAAAATTAGCCATGAAACCTCCTCCTTATTAAATTTAAAATTCTAAGCACTAAATCCTAAACAAAATCAAAACCCAAACCCTCATGAGCCGTTGGCTCACAAAGGGGAATGAAAATAGTCCTTGTCATTCTCTGGTCAAGCCAGAGAATGACATTTTCGGAGCAAAACTATTTTGAATTTTGGTCATTTGATATTGTTTAGAATTTAGGATTTTAAATTTAGAATTTTCACTCATTTATTATTTCTTCTATAACAGGCTTTGTTTCTGTTTTTTTCTCTGCCGTCAGGCTCCATATTTTGATGCCTAAAAAGGCAATCAAGAATAAACCGAAACCGAATATTGCCGACAGTATGTCGGGGTCTATATTTTTAAACTGATGACTGAAAATTTCTTTTCCAAGAACCGCGCCTGCAATCAGAGCTATTGCAGGAATACCGTAAACAAGTATTGAACCCTTGAGATATGTGTATGACTTTATGACAACCCTGACCTTCTGCCCTGCCTTTGCGCCTGCCTTGTTCACTGCATCAATCTCCATGGACTGCTCGTCAGGCTTGCATGTGCCTGCTGTGCATCCTTCACAGACGCTCTTTCTCGGAACTGAGACCTTCGCAAAAGCCCCTGTTGTACTTTTTACTATTCCGATTTCCTCCATGGCAATGGCATTTTAACATACTGTGTTTCAAAAAATCTTGAGCTGGACAGGGGCTACCTGAGCTTAAGACGGTGCATCATAAGCCCGGTGTATTTATTCAGAAAATTGTTTCTGGGAAGGAAAGGAAAGACGGGTTTCTTTCTGGTTCCTAAACTGTCAAGAATGTGCTTTATCTCTGCATTGTCTCCGAATGAAAGGCCTTTTCTGAATGTTTCTATCGCATCCACTCTTCTTCCTGCCTTCAGATAAATCCTGCCGAGGTTCTGATAGTGAAGCGGATTCTCAGGTTCCTGCAGGATTGCGTCATTGCAGAGCATAAGCCCGTATGTAATCTTTCCCCTTTCAATGGCTATGCACATTCCCATGTATGACTGGATGGCGGGCGCTTTTTTTATAGTATAAGCTTTTTCAAAATATGCGAGTGCAGCAAGGGGGTTATTATCGCTTAAAAGGGCTATCCCTTTTCCAAAAAGTTCATCGGCAGTCATTGTTTTTAGAATGCAATATCTTACTCTTCTTCCTTCAGCAGTTTATATTCGATGCTGTCAACAAGCGCCTGCCATGATGCCTCTATAATATTCTCCGATACGCCGACAGTGCTCCACCTGTTTTTTTCATCTCCTGATTCTGCAAGCACTCTGACCCTTGCGGAAGTTCCCCTGCCTGCTGTAAGCACTCTTACTTTGTAATCGTGAAGCTTTATATTTCTTAGTTCCGGATAGAACTTATCAAGGGCGCTTCTCAGGGCATTGTCAAGAGCGTTCACAGGGCCGCTGCCTGTGGCGGCAGTGTGTTCAGTTTTCCCTCCGACCTTTACCATTATTGTAGCCTCGGTCAGCGGGATCTCGCCTTCTTTTCTTTTTTCGACGATTACCCTGAATCCGATAAGGTCAAAGAATTTTCTGTGCAGCCCGAGCGCCTTTTTGAGAAGAAGCTCAAATGACGCATCTGCCCCTTCAAACTGAAATCCCTGATGTTCAAGATCCTTCAATCTGTTTAATATGTCCTGAAGCTGAGGAGAATCAGGCGCGATATGGATATTAAATTCCTTTGCCTTTCTGAGGATGTTGCTTTTCCCTGCAAGGTCTGAGATTAGGACCCTGTGCGAGTTTCCCACAAGTTCGGGTTTTATATGCTCGTATGTCTCAGGCCTTTTCATGACAGCGCTTACATGTACTCCGGCCTTATGCGCGAAGGCGCTGTCTCCGACAAACGGCTGGCGCTTGAAATGCCTCATATTTGATATCTCGTTTACGAATCTTGAAATGTCCCTGAGCATTTTCATCTGTGCATCAGTAATGCATTTTATCCCGAGTTTGAGGTTAAGATTCGGGATTATGGAGCAGAGGTTGGCGTTTCCGCATCTTTCTCCAATGCCGTTTATTGTCCCATGCACCTGAGATGCGCCTAACTCAACAGCAATTATTGAATTTGCCACTGCGCATTCAGAGTCATTATGCGTATGTATCCCGATTGGCGCTTTTGTTTTTTTAATGATGCCGGCAACTATTTTTTGCATCTCATCAGGCATTGTGCCTCCGTTTGTGTCGCATAGCACGAGACAGTCAGCGCCTGCATCCTGTGCAGCAATGAGGCACTTCAATGCAAGGGACGGATTGCCCTTGTATCCGTCAAAGAAGTGTTCTGCATCAAAAAATACCTTGTCTGCGTATTTTTTAAGATAGGCCACTGAATTATGGATTATCTCAAGGTTTTCTGAAGGCGTTATCATCAGGGATTCTTTTATGTGAAAATCCCAGGTCTTTCCGAATATGGTTATTACAGGAGTTTCTGATGCAATAAGCGCCTTTATGTTTGCGTCATCTTTAGCGTTGTGTTTTGGCCTGTGTGTGCTGCCGAATGCAACTACCACGGAATTTTTCAGCTTCAGTTTTTTTGATTTTTTAAAATAGTCTGCGTCTTTCGGGTTTGAGCCGGGCCAGCCTCCCTCAATATAACGCACCCCGAGTTCATCAAGCTTCCCGGTAATCCTGAGTTTGTCCTCAACGGAGAATGCAATATCCTCTGCCTGAGAGCCGTCCCTCAGAGTTGTGTCATATATTTCAACTTTTCTCATGTTAATGCAAATGCAACACTAAAATGTTACCCATCAGACCAAAATTTAAAATTTAAAATGCAAAGTTAAAAATTACAATTCAAAATTCAAAGATAGCCCTTAATTTTACATTTTCAATTTTAAATTTTAAATTTGCTGCTTACGTCCCCATTTCCCAGCTCTCAAGATATTTTTTCTGCTCCGGAGTAAGCACATCTATCCTGATTCCCAATGATCTGAGTTTCAGCTTTGCTATTTCAGCATCTATTTTTTCAGGGACGCTGTAAACTTTCCTTTCGAGCTTTCTGTAGTTTTTCACCATGTGTTCTGCGCACAATGCCTGGTTTGCAAAGCTCATGTCCATAACAGCGGAAGGATGCCCCTCTGCCGCTGCAAGGTTAATAAGCCGCCCCTCTCCGAGGAGATACACCCTTTTGCCGTTCCTGAGAGTATATTCTTCCACGAAATCCCGTATTGTTCTCCTTGACTTTGATAGTTTCTTAAGGGCATCTATTGCTATCTCAACATTGAAATGCCCAGAATTGCAGAAAATAGCTCCGTCTTTCATAAGATTAAAGCATTCTTTGTATATGACGTCAATATCTCCGGTAGCTGTAACGAATATGTCTCCGATTCGCGCTGCATCTCTCATGGGCATAACATCAAATCCGTCCATAGTAGCTTCAAGCCCGCGAAGAGGATTGACCTCTGTGATAATTATCTTTGCTCCCATGCCTTTTGCCCTCATCGCTATGCCTTTGCTGCACCATCCGTAGCCTGCTATAACGAATACTGAGCCTGCAATCAGCCTGTTTGTAGCCCGCATTATTCCGTCTATGGTTGACTGCCCCGTGCCGTAACGGTTATCAAACAAATATTTTGTATATGCGTCATTCACTGCGATGATGGGGTATTTCAAAACCCCCTTTTCAGCCATTGCCCTCAGCCTTATGACCCCTGTGGTTGTCTCTTCTGTCCCGCCTAACAGGTTTTTGAGGAGTTCTTTTTTCTTTGTATGGAGCGTTGAAACAATATCGGCTCCGTCATCCATTGTTATGTTCGGCTTAAGAGAGAGGGCATCCATTATATGCCTGTAATAAGTTTTGTGGTCTTCTCCTTTTATAGCAAAAACAGAAATGCCTGAGTTCTTAACGAGCGATGCGGCAACGTCATCCTGTGTGCTTAATGGATTTGATGCGCACAGATATACCTGTGCTCCGCCTGCCTTCAGAGTTTCAGCAAGGTTTGCAGTCTCAGTGGTTACATGCAGACATGCGGCAAGCCTTACGCCTTTCAGAGGTTTTTCCTTTCGGAACCGCTCTGTGATACTTCTAAGAACAGGCATCTCTTTAGCAGCCCATTCAATCCGTAATTTGCCTTTATTAGCCAGCTTTAAGTCCTTAATGTCATGCTTTACCATTTCTCCCCCGTGTATTCGTAATGAGTAATGCGTAATGTGTAATGAGTAATGCGTAATGAGTGAAAAATGTGCCTGATTTCTCTTTACTCATTACTTATCACGCATCACGGTTTCTATATTCCTGCCTCTTTTTTCAAAGCATCCGCCTTGTCTGTCTTTTCCCATGTGAAGTCAGGGTCATTCTTGCCAAAGTGTCCGTATGCGGAAGTCTTTTTGAATATTGGCCTCCTCAGGTTCAGGTATTCAATTATCCCCTTTGGAGTCAGGTCGAAGTTTTTCCTTATTAATTTTACGATTTTATCCTCGGCAATCTTGCCGGTCTCAAAAGTGTCAACAAGGATGGAGAGAGGTTCAGGGATGCCGATTGCATATGCAAGCTGGACTTCAACTCTGTCAGCTATGCCTGCTGCAACGATATTTTTGGCTATGTACCTCGAAATGTAGGCGCCTGAGCGGTCTAGTTTCGTTGGATCTTTTCCGGAGAAGCATCCGCCTCCGTGACTGCCTACGCCTCCGTAGCTGTCAA
This sequence comes from Nitrospiraceae bacterium, assembly GCA_003535475.1. Taxonomy (GTDB): domain Bacteria; phylum Nitrospirota; class Thermodesulfovibrionia; order Thermodesulfovibrionales; family UBA1546; genus UBA1546. Next base: position 164 of record DOHC01000212.1, on the reverse strand, counting down.
CTATTATTTTTCTCCCTGTCAGCCCCGTATCACCCATAGGGCCTCCGACAACGAAACGGCCTGTGGGGTTAATGTAGTATTTCACGTTTTCCTCATCAAGTAGTTTCTTTGGAACAATCGGCTTGATTACCTTTTCTATAATGTCTTCCTTCATGTCTTTCATG
>DOHC01000008.1 GCA_003535475.1 Nitrospiraceae bacterium | reverse complement strand
GCCCTTTCAGGCCCGTATTCAGGGAATGCCTGCACATGCCTTCCGCTGCTGAGGCATGCGTCAGCAAGCACCTTTGCGGCAGTGACAGTTCCCTGGCCTCCTCTGCCGTGCCACCGGATTTCAACCATTTCAGCCATTTTTCCCCTCCACAATAAAAGTTTATAATTTTATCCAATTATCCGCTTATTTTGCAAGTCATCAATTTGAGGTCTGATGTCAATAGAGGAGACCAATCGGTTCATGCTGCAATCCTCTTTTGAGAGAACAGTTTCTCATAGGCAGCAGGGGATAGATGCCCCAGCCGCTTTTGCCTCCCCTGCCGGTTACAGAAGATGTCTATGTCTATGTATTCTGTGATGTCCTGAATCGCCTCTTGCCTTGTCCTGTAACTACTTCGATGCACAAGCTCCTCATCAGGCATTTTGATTTTATTCAGTAATCCCCCATGGCCCCCCTTTAGTAAAGGGGGGCCATGGGGGATTTGTTTCTTCGGACTTTATCATTTCGTATAATGGTGTCCCTTTCTCAAGCGTAAGCTCATAGGAAGATATACACTACTTCCCGAATTCCTTGACACAACAAACACGCACTGATGATTTCAGGCGTAAATCTACTTCACCTTCAACACCGCCAGAAAAGCCTCCTGCGGAAGTTCTATCCTGCCTATCTGCTTCATCCTCTTTTTCCCCTCTTTCTGCTTCTCAAGGAGTTTCCGCTTGCGCGTTATATCACCGCCGTAGCACTTTGCAAGAACATCTTTTCTCAGCGCCCTTACGCTCTCGCGCGCTATAATCTTGCTTCCGATAGCTGCCTGTATCACAACCTCATACATCTGCCTCGGTATAATCTCCCTCAGCTTTTCACTCAGCTCCCTGCCCTTGTAATATGACTTTTCCTTATGCACTATCAGGGAGAGGGCGTCAACAATCTCGCCGTTAATAAGAATGTTGAGTTTAACAAGGTCTGATTCCCTGAAGCCGAGGAATTCATAGTCCATTGATGCATAACCTTTTGAAATTGATTTTAATCTGTCGTAAAAATCCCATAAAATCTCATTCAAAGGCAGTTCATACTCAACCTTAATCTTGTCTTTCCCTATAAATATGAAATTCTTCTGTATCCCCCTTTTTTCCTGACAAAGGTCAAGAATGGGGCCTATGAAATCCTTTGGCACGAATATGGTCACAAGAACAAAAGGCTCCTCTATTATCTCGTAATTGTCAGGCAGCAAAGCAGGGTTTTCAATATGGATAATTTCTCCGTCGCTCTTTGTCACTCTGTAAACAACTGTCGGAGCTGTGCTTAAGAGTGAAAGGTCAAACTCACGCTCAAGCCTCTCCTTTATTATTTCCATGTGAAGAAGTCCGAGAAAACCGCACCTGAACCCGAACCCGAGCGCAAGCGAAGTTTCCGGCTCGTAATTGAAGGACGAGTCATTTAATCTCAGTTTATTAAGCGCATCTCTCAGGTTGTCGTATTCATGCGGTATTGTAGGATAAAGCCCGCAGAAGACCATTGGTTTTATATCCTTGTATCCGGGGCACGGCTCCAGCGCCGGAGTATCCACATCAGTTATCGTGTCTCCGATTTTTGTGTCTATTACGTTTTTTATCCCTGCAATTATATAGCCGACCTCGCCTGATGAGAGTTCTTCTGAAGGCTGCATTTTTGGACTGAAAATCCCCACCTGCGCCACCTCAAAGACATTCCCTGTCGCCATCATCTTTATTTTTTTTCCTGCTCTCACTGTCCCGTCAAATACCCTTACAAGCACTATTACTCCCTGATAATTGTCAAACCATGAATCAAAGATTAACGCCTTGAGCGGCTTATCATCTTCGCCTTCGGGCGGCGGAATTTTTTCCACTATCGCTTCAAGAATCTCTTTTGTGCCTATGCCTTCCTTCGCGCTTGCAAGTATTGCTTCGGAACAGTCAAGCCCGATTGCATCTTCTATCTGCTCCATTGTTTTTTCGGGCTCTGCCGCAGGCAGGTCGATTTTATTTATAATCGGAATCATCTCAAGGTCATGTTCCACTGCAAGATATGCATTGGCAAGAGTCTGCGCCTCAACCCCCTGCGATGCGTCAACAACAAGAAGCGCGCCCTCGCAAGAGGCAAGGCTCCTTGACACCTCGTATGAAAAATCAACATGCCCCGGTGTGTCTATGAGATTGAGAATGTATTCCTTTCCGTCATCAGCCTTATACAGAAGCCTCACTGCATGCGCCTTTATGGTAATGCCCCTTTCTCTCTCAAGGTCCATTGAATCAAGAACCTGCTCTGTCATCTCCCTTGCGCTCAGCGCACCTGTAGATTCAAGAAGTCTGTCGGCAAGAGTCGACTTCCCGTGGTTTATATGAGCTATGATGGAAAAATTACGTATATCCTTTGGCATAGTCCATCCGGGGATTAATCTGGAATTGTTTATTTTATCACAAAATGCACATAAAGGAATCGACATGAGCCTTTGGCTCACAAAAGAGTATGAAAATAGTCAGCAAAACATCTGCCCTACTCGTCATTCCCCGACTCGATCGGGGAATCCAGTATTTTTCTCTGGATTCTCTGGTCAAGCCAGANNCCAGAGAATGACATTTTCGGGACAATGCGGAGGGGAACTTTTACTGTGAAAGAGCAAACCGCCTTGACAAACAGATTAGGGATAATTTATAGTAGCACAATTAATAAAAAGGTAACACTATGGCGATTATTAGATTTGGCATATCGATTGAAAATCCGCTGCTTGAAAGATTCGACAGCCTTATCAAAAAGAAAGGCTATGCGAGCCGAAGCGAAGCGGTCAGGGACCTTATCAGGGACAGCCTTGTTATGGAGGAATGGGAGTCGGCTACTGCAGAGACTGTCGGTACAATAACCATCGTCTATTCTCATGACACAAGGGAACTTACAGACACTCTTACAGATCTTCAACATCGGTATTTTGATTCCATCGTTTCCTCCATGCACATACATCTGGACGCACACAACTGTCTTGAGGTCATAGTGGTTAAAGGCAAGGCAAAGGATATCAAGGCTATTGCCGACAAATTGATAGGCATTAAAGGCGTGAAACACGGCAAGCTCTCTCTTACTACGACAGGGAAGCATCTGAAATAATTTTTTTATTTCTGGGTAGCACAAATTTTATATTGGTAACACGAATGGAGATGTCATGCTGAACTTGTTTCAGCATCTAAAATCAATTGGGAGACCCTGAAATGAATCTAGGGTGACAAACTAATGTTATTACAAGGAGGATATGTGAAACTCAAGATTCAAGAGTCAAAATTCAAGATTTTTCTGCTTTTTATGCTGTTTACTGTTTGCTGTTCACTGTTCACTGTTTCTTATGCTGCCCATCCGCTCATCACAGATGACACAGGGACTCAGGGCAAGGGGAAATTTCAGTTAGAAGTTAATAGCGAATTCAGCTATGAAAAAGAGCAGCAGTATAACGCGGACGAGGACAAATGGGAAACAAAAAAAGATACAGGTGGCGAGCTGGCAACTGTTCTGTCCTACGGGATTATGGATAGTCTGGATGTAGTCCTCGGCTTTCCTTATCAATGGAAAAAGACAAGGATAGACGGAGTTGTCACCACCGACCCGACAGAACAGGGCGACGGCATATCCGACCTGCCTTTAGAGGTCAAGTGGAGGTTCTATGAAAAAGACGGGCTGAGCTTTGCCCTCAAACCCGGAATTACATTACCAACAGGAAACGAAAATAAAGGTCTCGGCAATGGAAGGGTTTCGTATGGCCTTATGTTTATAACAACAAAGGAGATTAAGCCATGGGCGTTCCATCTTAATTTAGGGCATACACGCAACGAGTACAAACTGCAGGCAGACAAAGAGGCAAATAGAAAGGATGTATGGCATACATCTCTTGCTGCTGAAGTGGAGACCGTAAAGGATTTGAAAGTTGTTGGAAATATCGGGATGGAGAGGAATCCTGATAAGACATCTAATACTCATCCCGCGTTTATCCTTGGCGGGTTGATATATTCAATATCTGAAAACATTGCTATTGATATGGGTGTAAAGGGCGGGCTTAATAAGCCTGAAACGGATCTCACATTCCTCGCAGGAATTGCATTTAAGTTTTAATTTTATGTAGAGGGAAAAGAATGGGAAAATCTCACAAAAAAAGGAGTATATGATATGCATATGGCAGATGCTTTACTTTCACCGGCAGTCGGAGCAACCTTTTGGGCAGGAACGTTAGGAACAATC
>DOHC01000088.1 GCA_003535475.1 Nitrospiraceae bacterium | reverse complement strand
TTGGTTCAGTGTCTTCTTACGCTGATGAGCAGGCCGGCGATGCGAATGATAAGGGCAAATCTCAAGACAAGGCATCTCCTGTTTATCCGCCCTACACAGGCCCAAAAAAGAGGATTGCGGTTACAAAATTCGATAACAAGGCGCAGGGGTCCTATGGCAACTGGAATATTGGCGAGGGAATGGCTGAAATGCTCACGACAGAACTGATCAAAACAGGCCGTTTTGTTGTTATCGAACGGCGAGCGCTGCAGGATGTGGTGGATGAGCAAAAACTTGGCCAGTCAGGCCTTGTGCAGAAAGAGACTGCTTCAAAGATAGGGCAGATACTGGGCGCCCAAATGGTCGTAAGTGGTGTTGTTTCAGAGTTTGAGCAGACAGAATCCGGAGGCGGCAAAGGCGTAAGTTTATTTGGCTTGAGCATCGGAAGTAAATCATCTAACGCCCATGTTGCTGTTGACATACGGATGATAGATACTGTGACAGGCCAAGTGATCTATTCCCATAATGCGGCTGGCAAGGCGGAATCATCGGGATTTAGCGTTGGCGTTGATATTGGAGGGGTCGGCTTTGCCAGCGATGATTTCAAAAAGACCCCTATTGGACAGGCGACAAGACAGGCGATTCAGGATGCCGTGAAGTTTATTATTGATGCCATGGAGAAGGTTCCTTTTTCAGCTAAAGTTGTTAAATTTGACGGCAGCAAGGCGTATATAAATGCGGGTTCGGCAATGAATATCAGGCCTGGTTTAAAATTTAATGCTTTTTCAGTCGGTGAGGAAATTGTAGATCCTGACACCGGACTTAAGCTCGGCGCAGAGGAAAAATTTGTAGGCGCTGTTGAGGTNNGGGGTGTGGAAGCCTTAAAAGGGGAGATGTCCTCAAGCTGCAGTAGGTCGTGGCAAAATGCAGCATAAATGTCAAACAATAAAAAATTACTGGAGGTGTAAAGCCGTGAACAGACTTATGTTGATTGTTAGCATGACTGCGGTGCTTTTTCCTTCTGCTTGCGCTTCGCCGACGGTTAAGACCACAGCACTTGCACCAGCCAAATTTCATGAGGCTGCAAAACTGAAGGAGGTAGCGGTATTGCCATTTGACGGCGCTGACGGGATGGAGATTGCCGCAGAAATAGAAGGCGTGCTATCGGCTATTAATATCGGCGATAAACAATATTTTACCATTGTTGACAGAACACGGCTTGATAGGATTATCAGTGAGATGAAACTGACGCAGAGCGCCCTTGTTGATCCTAATACTGCCGCAAGCTTGGGCAAGATGGTCGGCGCAAAAGGCATTTACACGGGAGTTATAACTGTATCAAATATCAGCAACAGCTACTATAGCGAAGATCGGTCAAAATGCGTACAGACACAAACAAAGTACGACAAAAAAGGCAGGCCTTACGAGGGGCCATGTATCAAATGGAGTAAGTATACGGTAAATTGTATAAAAAGAATTGCAAATTTGTCAGTTACCCCGAAGCTAATTGAAGTAGAAACCGGCAGGGTTGTCTATGCAAATAATATATCAGGGACGGCAAGTTCTTCGGCCTGCCAGGACAGCTCCGCTCCATTAGCAAATCCATTCGAGCTCATGCAAATGGCAAGACGGTCGGTAAAGCATAAATTCAGAACAGATGTTGCCCCTTATTACATCACTTTTGAAATTAAACTAATGGATTCAACAGAGGGCATCAGCTCAAAAGAGGCGGAGAAGAAATTTGAACAATGCATTGATTTTGCTAAAAACAACAGGCTTGACAGGGCATGCGAATTGTGGGGAGAGGCAAGGATACTTTCACCTAATTCTGCTTCTATCCTTTACAATCTCGGCATATGCTCCGAAATGGCAGGCGACCTTGAGCAGGCTTATGACCTGTATAAGAAGGCGGACAGGCAGATGGGACGCCCTGACGAAAAGGTTTCGTCAGCCCTTTATAGGGTATCGGCGCAAATACAACAGCAGAAAAAACTCAGAGAAGAGATGGCAAAATAAACTATGTGAATTTTACCTTTACATATCTTGCCGTTAGTGGTAAATAGTAAGAAGAGACAATGATATTAATAACTTTAACGACAAAACGAAGGAGGTAGGTATGAAAGGCTGTATGAGAGTTCTGTTTATGGTTTTTATTCTTGCGTTTGTTTCTTCGTGCGGGCAACAGGTTGCTAAATGCACTGACCCGACCGACAATCCGTCTCACCATTATCTGATGGGAATGCAGGCGCTGGAGGAGAAAAAAGTTGATGTTGCGCAGAGTAAATTTGAAAGGGCTAATTTTTGCGATGAAAAGTTCTCTCCTGCCCATGATGGGCTTGCCATTGTTTCAGCTTATAAGACCAAGCAGCAGGGTGACGCAGCATTTAAAAAAGTAGAGACTGATATGGCCATGGAACACCTCAAAAAAGCAGGCAAACTCGCGGAAAGCGCCGAGGATAAATTTGACCATCTCGTGGCAACGATGAGGGTCTATACTGCTCTTAAATCAAAAGACTGGCTGAAAACTGCAGAAGATGCTTTTGCTGAAATTCGCGAACTGAAAGTTGATGAAAAGAAGCTGATCTATTATCAGGGTAAAGAGGCAGCGGATTATTATATGGGACTCGCATATCTTAAGGCATTGGAGTTCAGGCAGGCAAGAGATAAGTTCGCCGATGTCCTGAATGCAAAGAGAGAAGGCAAGTGGCATGAAAAGGCTGACAAGGCGCATAAGCGCGTAGATAAGATAGTCCGCGCTATGGCAGGCATTACAGTAGGCGATGTCGGCAAGCAGATAGCTGTTAAAGATTCAGTCACAAGGGCAGACCTTGCGGCGCTTCTTATTGTAGAGATGAAACTTGACAAGCTTTTCGCCGGACGCATTCCGGTAAAATCACAGATTGACAAGATGAAGGCAGAGTTTACTCCTGCTGATATGCTTACCCATCCCTTTAAAGAAGAGGTTCTTACAATAATGAAGTGGAAGGTAAGGGGGCTTGAGCCCAAATATGATGGAAACACAAAGGCATATCTGTTCATGCCTAAAGAGCCTGTCTTAAGAGGGGAGATGGCATTAATCCTTGAGGATGTGCTGATAAAACTAACAGGAGATGAGAAACTTGCAACAGCGTATTTTGGACAGGATAAATCACCATTTCCTGATGTTAAACCAACGTCAACTTTTTACAATGCTGTTATGAACATGACCACCCGCGGAATTATGGAAGGCGAGCTTTCCGGTGAATTCAGGGTTGGCGCTCCTGTTGATGGCGCAGAGGCATTGCTTGCCATGAGAGTTTTAAAACAGAGGATGAATATTTATTAGCAATAAATTAAAAAATGAAAAGAAGTGTCAGTGAACAGTGTCTGTAACTGACACAGATAATTGATACTGAAAAAAAGGAGGACGATATGAAACATAAGAGATGGCTTATCGGAGCGTTGATTTTACTCATTGGATTTGGAGGCATTGCTGTTGCCCAGCAATACCCGATGGCTGGTCCCATGGGCGGGCAGCAGCAGCCTGCGCAGCCAACCAGCACTGTTCAGCTTGATGCAAGTTTTACCGCTGCAAATGAGTGGCTGAGCAAGAATAACCTTTCTTTAACCGGCAGCGCCGGAGGCAGGGATGACGGAGCTGCTTTCAGTCAGGAAATGATTTTGTTTTATGGCGAGGCGTACGGCAATCCTGCGCATATCAATATCGCGCAACGGGGAGGAATGGCTAAAAGGGCGGCAGTAGTTGTAGCCCAGAGGTCACTTGCAGAATATATTAACGGGTTTGCAATCGTAGGCGATACACTGGTTAAAGACGGCGTAGCGCAGTATGATGTAATCAGGTCTGCTGTTGCAGGGTTTATAAAGGGCGTTCAGGTAGTTTTTCAGGATTACAGCCCTGAGAAGGATACTGCCATTGCCATAATCAAGGTAGGAATGCACGGGCCGGACGGCTTTGCAACCAGCGTGTATAAAAAGATGTTTGTGACTGAAAAAAAGATGGATCCGCAATTCGTAAAGGCTATTCATGAGGTAGACGGCAAGCCAGCGCCTAACTTTAAGGCAGCGGCAGTGCCTACTGAAAGTTACGATGGACTTATAATTGACGCTACTGAGCAGAACTTCAGGCCTGCCCTGATAAACAGGGTGTTCACTCCAAAGGGAGAACTGCTTTATGATCCATCAAAGATAAGCCAGAAGGTGTTGGTTGAGCAGGGATGCGGCGAATATACAAACAGCGTGGACAAGGCAAAGGCTGCCCTTGGTACAAGAGGCGTAAAGAACCCTCTTATTATTAAGGCGGTAGGCACGGTTAGCGTGTCTGACCTTCAGGTCTCCGATGATGACGCAGTGAGTATCTTTTCGGCAAACCAGAAGAAAGGTTTTTTTGCAAGTGCGAAAGTAGCATTTGTGTTGAAATAAATTTAACCAATAAGCAACGGGCAATTTTTATTTGTCCGTTGCTTATTGGTTTTCTACGAAGTTCATAAGTAGAACCACATAATTTGTCATTCCTGCGAAAGCAGGA
>DOHC01000320.1 GCA_003535475.1 Nitrospiraceae bacterium | reverse complement strand
AGCATTGCCCATGCAAAGATGCTCGGCAAGCAGAAGATCATCTCTCAGAAAGACTCATCAGCAATAATCAACGGCCTAAAGAATATCGCAGGAGAAATTGAAACAGGCGGATTCAGATTTGCAGTTGAACTTGAAGATATTCACATGAACATTGAAGCGGCACTTATAAAAAATATTGGGGACGCAGGCAAAAAACTACATACAGCGCGTTCAAGAAACGACCAGGTTGCCCTTGACCTGAGACTCTACCTTAGGGCTGAGACAAAGGAAACAATCGCGCTCATTAAAAACCTGCAAAAAACACTGCTCAATGCCGTGGAAAATAACATCGGTGTCATCATGCCGGGCTACACGCATCTGCAGAGGGCGCAGCCTGTTCTCCTTTCGCATCATCTCCTTGCCTATGTTGAGATGCTCCGGAGGGACAGAGAACGCTTTGAAGATTCTCTTAAGAGGATAAATGTCCTTCCTCTCGGCTCATGCGCGCTGGCAGGGACATCACTGCCGGTTGACAGGACTTATGTTGCGAAGCTGCTTGGATTTAAATCCATTGCTGAAAACAGCATTGACGCTGTCTCGGACAGGGACTTCGCAATAGAGTTTTTAACAGATGCCGGCATACTCATGATGCACCTGTCCCGCTTTGCAGAAGAACTCATCCTCTGGTCAACAGAGGAGTTTTCATTTATTGAACTGCCTGATGCGTTCACAACAGGCTCAAGCATAATGCCTCAGAAAAAAAATCCTGATGTTGCTGAATTAATAAGAGGGAAAAGCGGCAGAATCTACGGGAACATGATAGCGCTCATGACAGTGATGAAGGGCCTGCCCCTTGCATATAACAGGGATATGCAGGAAGACAAGACGCCTGTCTTTGACACCGTGGACACCCTTAAATCATGCCTGACAGTCCTTTCACAGATGATGCCTCAAATAAAATTTATAAGGGAAAGGATGTATGAGTCTGCCGGGAAGGCATATTCCACTGCAACAGACATAGCCGAATATCTCGTAAAAAAAGGCGTTCCATTTAGACAGGCGCATGAGATAACAGGGAAGATTGTACGTTACTGTATTAAGAACAAAAAACAGCTTGGAGAAATTTCCATAAACGAGTTCAGAAATTTCTCTCAGGTTATTTCAAAAGATATCTACTCGCGTCTCAGCGCTGAAAACTCTGTAAAGGCGAAAAACTCAAGAGGCGGGACTTCCCCAGCGGAAGTGAAGAAACAGATTAAGAGACTGACACATCTGATAAAATGAAAACAGTCAGCACTCAGCGCTCAGCGTTCAGCAGCAAAAAATTAAAATTCTGTTCACTGTTCACTGTTCACTATTCACTGATTGCTGTCTACTGTCTACTGTTTGCTGCTTGCATCATGCTTGTCTCCTGCGGCAAAAAAACACCGCCTACACTCAAAGCATATGAAAAACCATCTGCACCTGAGGCTGTTAAGGCAATACACAGAGAAGACAGAATTCTCCTCTCATGGTCATACACTTCAAAAAAAGAAAACCTGAAAGAATTTCATATTCTCAGGGCAGAAGACAGCAGCTTTCAGAAAATAGCGTCCGTAACCAAGGAGGAAAATTCCTACACAGATGTTAAATTTAAGACAGGCACCCCGTACAAATACAAAGTAGTTGCCGGAAGCCTGAAAAACATCCTCAGCGAGGATTCAAACGTAATTGCAATAAAACCCGACTCTGTCCCCCCTGCTCCGAAGAACATCTCATTCACGGTCGGCAATGACAGCCTGCATATTTCTTGGGACAGCGCAGGCGAAAATGTGCTTTATAACATTTACAGAACCGCTGAGAAAGGCAAATACAGCATCAACCCCATAAATAAAGAACCGCTGACAGCTCCAAAATATTCTGACAATCTGGAAACAAGCAGTTCTGTTTATTATACAATCCGCAGTCTTCTGAACAAGGAATTCCGGAGCGAAGGGCATGCCTCAAGAGAAATAATGATTGACCCTTCAACCTTTATCCCTTCAAAACCCCAAGGGTTTCAAACAGTTGTCGCAGACGATAGAGTCGTCATTTCATGGAAAGAAAATCCTGAGATGTGGGTAACAAAATACAGGATTTACGATAAGGTGAACGAAAAAGACGGATTTAAGCTCGTAAAAGAATCCGCGACCCCTGCATTTACCTTGAGAGAGAAAACAGGGACAAGGCATACACTCAGGATAACCGCTGTCGGACCGGTTAAAGAAAGCGAACCCTCAGAGGTGATTACAGTTGATTTTTAGATTATGAAAAATCAGAGAGGAGTAAATATATGCCGAAAATAACGATTCAGGATTTTTTGAAGAAAAAGGGTGAGAAGAAAAAAATTACGATGCTTACGGCGTACGACTATCCGTTCGCGCAGATAGTTGATGAGGCAGGCATTGATGCGATACTTGTCGGAGACTCTCTTGGAATGGTGGTTCAGGGGCTTGAGAACACGCTTCCCGTCACGATGGACGAGATGATATATCACACAAAGATGGTATCAAGGGCAGTTAAAAATGCAATGGTCATAGGAGACATGCCGTTCATGTCCTATCAGGCAAGCGCAGAAGATGCTGTAAGGAATGCAGGAAGGTTTCTGAAAGAGGCTGGCGCATCGGCAATAAAGATTGAAGGCGGAGCTGAGGTAGCAGAACACATCAGGGCAATGGCAAAATCAGACATCCCTGTTATGGCGCATATAGGACTTACTCCCCAGTCAATACACAGGATGGGAGGATATAAGGTTCAGGGAAAGACAGAGGAAGCGCAGAAAAAATTGATTGAAGAGGCGCACATAGCAGAGGATGCAGGAGCATTCTCGCTCTTGCTTGAAGCGATTCCGTTGAACCTTGCAAAAAAAATAACAGAAGAGCTTTCCATTCCTACAATCGGCATAGGCGCAGGCCCGTTCTGTGACGGACAGGTGCTTGTTCTTCATGATGTCATCGGGTTATTTGAAAGATTTGTCCCGAAGTTCGTAAAGAGATACGCTAATCTCAAAGAAGAGGCGCTTAAAGCAATAAAAGCATACAAACAAGACATAGAAAAGGGCGCTTTTCCCTCAGAAGAACAAAGTTTTAAGTGAGATAGATTTTACGGCGCTCTTCATATTTTATTCATATTCACGCATTAAACTATTAGCATGATACAAAGAATGTTAATCGGATTGTTTGCGGGATTGACTATGTTGGCACAGCCGGATTCATCAGTAGGAGCAAGGTTTGAAAAGGCAACTTTTGCCGGAGGCTGTTTCTGGTGCACACAGCATTCCTTTGACAAGGTGAAAGGAGTAGTGTCCACAACTGTCGGATATACGGGAGGAAGCAAAGAAAATCCGACCTATGAGGAGGTCTCAAGCGGGACTACAGGACACACAGGAGCCACAGAGATAGTTTATGACCCGTCCATTGTTTCCTACTCTGAACTACTTGATATCTTCTGGAGGAATATTGACCCTACAACATCCAACAGGCAATTCTTTGACTCGGGGACACAACACAGAACCGCTATTTTTTATCATAATGAAGAACAGAAACGTTTAGCAGAGGCTTCAAAAGAAAAGCTCCAAAAGTCAGGCAGATACAATAAGCCAATTGTCACGGAAATCACCAAGGCATCCAAATTCTACAAGGCGGAAGAATATCATCAGCAATATTACAAGAAAAATGCCTCAAGGTACGAATCGTATAAGAACGCTTCAGGGAGAGAGCAATTTTTAAAAAAGATATGGGGAGATTTATCATTAACAAAAAATCCTGCCAATGCCCAAAAAGAGTTGAAAAATCCGTCAAAGGAAGATCTGAAGAAAAAACTGACTCCTCTTCAGTATAAAGTCACGCAGCAATGCGGCACAGAGAAGGCATTTGACAACGAATACTGGAATAACAAGAGAGAGGGTATATATGTTGACATCGTCTCCGGAGAGCCCCTCTTCAGTTCTCTTGATAAGTATGATTCAGGGACAGGATGGCCAAGCTTCAAAAAATCGCTGGAGCCAAAGAATATAATTGAAAAGGAAGACAAAAAACTCTTCACAAAAAGAACAGAGGTCAGAAGCAGGAATGCTGATTCGCATCTCGGGCATGTTTTTTCAGATGGGCCTAAACCTGCCGGGCTCCGATATTGTATAAATTCAGCAGCCCTCCGCTTTATTCCCAAGGAAAATCTTGAAAAAGAAGGCTACGCCGAATACCTGAAGCTGCTCAAATGATCCTTGCATTGTCTGATGCGTATCAGAGGGAAAGATTTTCGCCTATTGTTAAATATGCAGATGAAAGCCTTACTCTGAGATAGGCTGAAAAGTTACTACCTGTAATTCACAAACTCCATATGTATCCCGAAATCTTTTCCTTTGAGCATTGTAATGACTAATTGCAGGTCGTCAATTTTTTTGGCTCGGACTCTCAACTGGTCTTTCTGAATCTCTGCCTGAACCTTCATCTTTGAATCCTTGATAATCTTCGCAATCTCCTTTGCCTTTTCCTGCGCTATCCC
>DOHC01000222.1 GCA_003535475.1 Nitrospiraceae bacterium | reverse complement strand
CTCGGAACAGAGCCTGAGAGAGCTATTATCGTAGGCGACAGTGACTTTGACATACAGGCAGGTAAAGCTGCAGGGTTAACGACTGTAGCAGTAACTTACGGATTCAGGGACAGGGCAATGCTCGGCAATGCAGACTTTTTAATTGACAACATGGCCCAGCTTCTGACATTGATAGAAAAACAATAACGTACAGGATATTCTTACTTAATGAACTTAACATTAGACACCATACGCGATATAAAACTTTATCAGAATAAGAAAGGTTACAGGTTTTCTGTAGATGCGCTCCTGCTTTACTCATTTGTAAACCTGCACAGAGCATATAGGATTGCCGATCTGGGAGCAGGCTCCGGGATTGTAGGAATCCTGCTAGCAAAAAAATATCATGATTCAGAGGTTGCCCTTATCGAAATTCAGAACAGCCTCGCCGGGCTTGCAGAAAAGAACATCGTCCTTAACAAAGTTGAAAAGCGAGTAAGGGTAATCAGGACAGACATAAAGAAATTCAAACTCGGAGATTGTCACTATGAAAATAAAACCAGTCTAAACTCATCATTTTTAACTCCCAACTCTTTTGATCTCGTTGTATCAAACCCTCCGTTCAGGCGCCAGAAGACAGGACTGATAAGCCCTACCGATGAAAAGGCTGTTGCAAGGCATGAAATAGAGCTGAACCTCGCAGATTTAATACAGGCATCGTGCTCGCTTCTGAGGTCAAAAGGCAGATTCTGCATGATTTACCACCCGTCAAGGCTTGTGGAACTTATTGATGCCTTGAGGGAAAAACACATGGAACCGAAAAGATTAAGATTTGTTCATTCCAATCTTATGACAGAGGCAAAGATGGTGCTCATAGAGGCGATAAAAGACGGAAGAACAGAGATGAAAATTGAGAACCCATTGTACATATATAAAGAAGACGGAACATACACGGATGATATGAAAGCCCTCTATTGAACAGGGTAATTTTTACTCTCTATCTTTTTTTGCCCTCCCTGCTTTCCTTCTTGAGGTAACATGCCATATTCTGAAAAGCCTTTCAAGCTTGTCTTTATATGCCATTGATAAAAAAACAGCAACGACAGCAGCGCCCAGAAGTATAAAAAACCTGTAATACTGCTGGTTGTGGATATAACTTCCCCCAAGCGTCAGCAGGACAGTGCCGGCAAATCTGCCTACTGTGCTGATGATGATGAATTCCTTTGTCGTCAGGTGCCCCAGACCGAGAATATAACATAGAGAATCTTTTGGAAAGCCCGGTATAAGAAACAACAGAAACACAAGGAATGCGCCCTTGTGGTGAAGAAGGTAATCATACCTCTCCATTGTTTTCTTTTTAATGAATTTTTCAACAAAAGGCCTTCCGAGAACTCTTGAAAGAGTAAAGGCCGCCCATGAGCCGATGGTTAAACCGATTGTGGAGAGCACTATACCTATGACTATGCCATAAAGGTAACCGCCAATAAAGCCGGTAACCTCTCCGGGAATAGGAGCGGCGATAACCTGAATTGCCTGCAGAATTATAAAACCTACAAATGAGAGAGGGCCTAAAGAATTGAGAAACTCGGTCACCCTCTCTTTATTCAGAAAAAAAGAAACAAGCCCCGTCTGATAGAGGATTATCGTTGAACCAGCGATCACCAGCAGCAGGACTAAGAGTCTGAGCCATATCCTGTTCTTAATTTTTACTGTATCTCCTTTTAGCCGGTAAATCGGTTATTCGGTTAATTGATAAAGCAGTAAAGCGATTAACCTCTTCACCTATCTACCGCTTCACCGTTTATCAAGAAATGGTTTTATCAGTCAGCTTTCCCCTTTTTCTCGAGAAATGGTTTTATCAGATCTATCGGCACAGGGAATATTATAGTAGAATTCTTTTCCGTGGCAATTTCAGTAAGCGTCTGCAGGAACCTAAGCTGTAAGGTTGCAGGCTCTGAAGAGATTATCTTTGCAGCATCTGCAAGTTTCTGTGATGCCTGAAACTCTCCCTCTGCATGGATTATTTTTGCCCTTCTTTCGCGCTCTGCCTCTGCCTGTTTTGCTATCGCCCTTTGCATCTCTGCAGGGAGGTCAACATTCTTAACTTCAACTGCAGTAACCTTTATTCCCCACGGCTCTGTCTGAAAATCGATGACCTTCTGAAGTTCTGCATTTATATCCTCTCTTTTTGCCAAGAGGTCATCAAGCTGGCTCTGACCGAGAATGCTCCTAAGCGTTGTCTGGGATATCTGTGATGTTGCGTAATAAAAGTCCTCCACAGCTGTTATCGCCTTTATAGGGTCCATAACCCTGAAGTATACGACAGCATTCACCTTGACCGAGATATTATCCCTTGTAATAACATCCTGCGGCGGGACATCAAAGGTAACCGTCCTGAGACTCACCCTGACAAGCTTGTCAATCACAGGGATTATAATTACAAGCCCCGGACCTTTTACAGGTATCACCCTTCCAAGCCTGAATACAACACCTCTTTCATATTCCCTCAATATCTTAATTGCGCTTGAGAAGAAATAGAGTATCAGAAATATTACTATTAAAAACCCCATAAATCCTGCTGGTATCCCTGGCATATTGGCCTCCTTTTTTAGTGTTAGTGATAGTGTCAGTTATCAGTGTCAGTCTGTCACTATTCACTTTTGTTTTCTTACTTTTACCCTTAATCCCGCTATAGAGTCAACTATTATCTTTTCACCCTTTGAAATCGGTTCGTCAGAATACGCAGACCATATCTCGCCGTGCAATAAAACCATGCCGCTTTCCTTTGTTATATCCGTATTTGCAATACCCTCCAGCCCGACAAGCTCCTCGGAGCCTGTCACGGGTTTTCTCTTATAAGCTTTGTATGCAAGCCCCAGCACAATAGTAAAAAACAGCGCTGTCATCACCACAGCAGGAAGGATCAGCGCAAGCGACAGTTTCATAAAAGGGCCCGGCGATTCAAACAACATTAATGAACCCAGCAGCATAGAAATAATGCCGCCTATGGTTAAAACCCCGTGCGAGACTATCGTTACCTCAAGTATAAAAAGTATTATTGCAAGAATAATCAAGAGAAGCCCTGCATAATTTACAGGCAAAGTCTGGAATGCATAAAATGCAAGTATGAGGCATATCCCTCCCATTACGCCGGGGAAGATAGAGCCGGGATTTGTAAGTTCAAAGAACAATCCATAAAAACCAAGCAGCATGAGCATATAGGCAACATTAGGGTCAGTGATAAAATTGAGAATCTTATGTCTCAGGCTCATTTCTTCCCTAACAATATTCACATTTGCAGTCTTTAAAATCCTTTCTCCCATAACAGTCTTTACCTTTTTTCCGTCTATGGTTGAAAGAAGCGCATTAAGGTCATTGCTCACAAAGTCTATAATCTTCAACTTTAACGCCTCCTCTTCCGTAGCAGACACGCTTTTCCTCACAGCGTCCTCAGCCCACTTTGAGTTTCTGCCTGTTCTTTCTGCGAGTGATTTTATATAAGCGGCAGCATCATTCGTAACTTTTTCTGACATTACCTTATCCATCTTCTCCCCTACTCCCACAGGATGCGCAGAACCGATGTTTGTGCCCGGAGACATGGCTGCAACATGCGCCGCAAGGGTTATAAAAACGCCTGCTGAGGCTGCCCTTGCTCCGCTTGGTGAGACATAGACAATAACAGGGACTTCGCTTCCGATTATATTCTTGACTATATCCCGCATTGATGTATCAAGGCCGCCCGGCGTATCAAGCTCTATTACAATAGCCTCTCGTTTCTGCTCATTAGCCTTTTTAATGTTCTTGCCTATATACTCAGCAGAGGCGGGATTTATAACGCCGTTGACTGTAATGACCAGCACATCTTTCTTTTGCTCCTGAGAAAAAAGCTGCACTGAGAGGAAAAGAGACAGGAAAGTTAAAAGGGCAAGCGTTCTCTTTAACATGTTAAAATTATACCATAAAGTCCTATATAATATAGCCATGAAATTCATAACAGAGCACAAAATCAACGGCAAAAAACTGTGTCTTGTACAGGGCGATATAACTGAAAGAGATGTGGATGCCATAGTTAATGCAGCTAACTCTCATCTCCAGCATGGAGGCGGCGTTGCAGGGGCGATTGTGAGAAAAGGCGGGCAGATTATTCAGGATGAAAGCGACAGGATTGGGTTTACGCCTGCCGGTACAGCAGTAATCACAGGCGCAGGCAAGCTTCCTGCGAGATTTGTCATTCACACAGTAGGGCCGAAAATGGGTGAAGGCGATGAGGACAACAAGTTGAAGAATGCAGTGAATAATACCCTCAGCCTTGCCTCAGAAAAAGGGCTAAAGAGCATTTCTATTCCCGCGATAAGCTCAGGGATTTTCGGATTTCCAAAAGACAGGTGCGCAAAAATTCTTGTTAATGAATCAGCAGATTATCTCAGGAAAAACCCTCAATCCTCACTTGAAATCATTGAATTCTGCGTCTATGACGACAACATAATGGAGCATTTCAAGAGAGAGTTTGAGAAAATAAATCCATCAACTCCCTAACTTCAGATACAATCCCCCAATCCCGTCTTCCATTCCTTTATTTCCTCTAATGTATTAAGGAGAACTTATACTTGTCTTTCATGGGGTTTTCCTCTTTCGTCTGTTATTTTTCTTCTTTATGGCTTTTAGTCTTCTTTAAAGGAGATGCCGGCGACTCTTCTTCGTCTTGGGGCTTGCCTTCCTGAACAGTGGGTTTTTCTACAGGCTTAGCCGGCTTCTTTACGGGTGAAAAAGATTCTCCTGGTTCCTGACGCTTCATCTCAGGACTTTCCCTTATATAAGGCGGCATCTTGTCCGGTTTCTTTTTCTGAGGTTCAGGCCTGTCAAAGATTTCCTTCTCATAAGGTTGAGGTTTTATCTTCTCAACAGGAGGAGTTTCAGATGGCGTGGGGTACATCTTATATCCCGGTTTCTTTGAACGCTCTTTTATTGCAGGCTCCTTTTCCTTTGAAGGCTGTATTTTCTTCTCTGGTTTATATTCCTTTAAGGGTTTAATGCCAGGCTCTTTTAAAGGCATGGCCTTTTCAGGGGATCCTGGTAAGATAACGGAGCGCTTTCTTTCTTTAACAAAAGGCCGGCTCTCTTTAAGTTCTTTTACCTTCACTTCCCTCAAAGATACCGGCAGCTTTTTCTTCTCAGGAATTTCCTTTAGCACAGGCACGGCAGTTCTTTTTTCAGGTTTTATATCTGGCCTTCCTATGTGGATATTCTCCTTCAGAAAGGGATTTTCTTTTATATTTATCTTCTCCTGCTTGCCTGTAACAAAAGAATTACGGCTGACAACAGTCACCCCATTCGTCACATGGGCATTCTTATATACCGTCACACTTATTCCCGTGATACTGACGCTTCTTATATCCATACTGTAATGTCCGTAATAACCGTAACCATAATATATTTCTCTGGGCGCCAGCGGAACCCACGCCACATATGCAGGGGTATAAACCCATCCTACAAATCCCGGCCCCCAATAAACCGCTCCTGCTACGGGAGGCACCCAGCACCAACCTATTCGGCCGATGAATACCCATCTGCCGTAATGATAGGGAACCCATCCCCAAGGCTCATAAGAGATCCAGACATAATCCCCTCCTATCCATACCCATCTGCCTATTCTGTAGGGAGACCAGCCCACTGACACAATGACGGTCGGGGTCCATATATAACCATAGTCAGGAGTGTATACCCATCTGCCGTTCCTATCGAGATCATAAGAATAAGTCCTTAGTTCTTCGGGCAGATATCTTGAGCCGGCTGTCTTTACTGAAAGTTTTCTGTCTCTATCCCTGTTCCACCTCTCCCATTCGTCGGAAGGACCGAGGGAAGAAACTGCGGCGTAACCGTCGCTCTCTATAGAGATGGATTTTCTGCCGTTAATGCTTGTCCTTCCGCTTCTGCTCTCTACGTCTACCAATCCTTTTATTACAGAGACTGTCGTATCGCCGTTTTCATTAACATCAATCTTGAAAACCGACATCTCATATACCCTGATAGAAGAAAGCGGGGTATCAATCTGAATTACACTTCCCTCTCTGCCGCTGAAATTAACATAAGCATTCCCCTGTGAGAGATAAAACTGGAATGAACCTTCCTCCGAAGTAAGTATGTTAACTAATGAATTTCCATTAAACCTTACATATGTGCCTTCTCTTATCTGGAGTTCAACCCTTCCGTCTTCCGGAACCCATAAACCGTCGCTGCCTCTAAGAGGCATATTTATGGACGCGGGGACCCACTCTTCAGTTTCAGCAGTGCTCACTTGCACATCGCCGTCAATAAGGCTCAAACGTATATCACCGATGTTTTCCGGAAAGGCAGATTCCGTGATTAAAAGCATTAAACCGGCTATTATGAATTTCAATATTTTCATAGATTCCTCCTCGGATACCTTTTCTGAGTCAATTGTATCAAATACAGAACAAAAGTCAACTTCTTGTATAAGTTCGAATTGACTCACAATAAATGTTAC
>DOHC01000035.1 GCA_003535475.1 Nitrospiraceae bacterium | reverse complement strand
AGAAGTTTATAAGTTTGAGATAAAGTCAAAGTCCGGTGAAATCTTTCTGAAGGCGGACCCCTATGCGTTTTATTTTGAGGCCAGGCCCAAAAGCGCATCTGTCGTATATGACATAGACAGATACCGATGGAATGACAGCGAATGGCTTGAAATGCGCTCAAGAAAAAACTGGTTTGACTCTCCTGTCTCTCTTTATGAGGCGCACCTCGGCTCATGGATGCGTGTGCCGGAGGAAGAAAACCGTTTCCTTACTTACAGAGAGCTTGCTGATAAACTGATTGGCTATGTAAAGGAAATGGGATATACCCATATTGAACTCATGCCTGTAACAGAGCATCCTCTGGACGCTTCGTGGGGCTACCAGACAGTAGGGTATTTTGCTCCTACAAGCAGACACGGCGCGCCTGAAGACTTTATGTATTTTATTGATAAATGCCACCAGAACAATATCGGGGTTATCCTTGACTGGGTTCCAGCACATTTTCCAAAAGATGCGCATGGGCTTGGATATTTTGACGGCACAGCGCTCTATGAACATGCAGACCCGAGGAAAAGCGAGCACAAAGACTGGGGCACGCTGATATTTAACTATGGAAGAAATGAGGTAAGAAATTTTTTAATATCAAGCGCGCTCTTCTGGCTCGAAAAGTATCACATAGACGGTTTGCGTGTTGATGCTGTTGCCTCAATGATTTACCTTGATTATTCAAAAAAAGAAGGCGAGTGGGTTCCCAATGTTTTTGGCGGCAGGGAAAACCTTGAGGCAATAGATTTTCTGAAAAGCTTTAACGAAATTGTTCACCGGCATCATCAGGGCATCCTCACGATTGCAGAGGAATCAACTGCATGGACAGGTGTATCAAGGCCAACGCATCTCGGCGGTCTTGGCTTCAGCCTTAAGTGGAATATGGGGTGGATGCATGACATTCTTGAGTATTTTTCAAAAGACCCTGTTTACAGGAAGCATCACCACGGCAATCTTACGTTCAGCCTTCTTTATGCCTTCACGGAGAATTTTATGCTCGTCCTTTCTCATGATGAGGTTGTGCACGGGAAGAGTTCAATGCTCGGCAAGATGCCCGGAGACATGTGGCAGAAGTTCGCAAACCTGAGACTGCTGTATGGTTTCATGTACGGACATCCGGGGAAGAAATTGCTTTTTATGGGAGGCGAGTTCGGGCAGTGGGATGAATGGGACTTTGACCACAGCCTTGACTGGCACCTGCTTCAGTATGAGCCTCATCAAAAGCTTCGGCATTATGTAAGAGACCTGAACAGGCTTTACAGGACAGAGCTGCCGCTATATGAGGTTGATTTCAGTTATTCAGGTTTTGAGTGGATAGATTTTCACGATACAGAGCAGAGCGTAATATCATTTATAAGAAAGGGGAAAAAGGCTGAAGATTTTCTTGTGTTTGTGTGCAACTTTACTCCAGCGCCAAGATATAATTACAGGATAGGCGTGCCTGATGCGGGTTTATATAAAGAGATTTTAAACAGTGATTCTGCCGGATACGGAGGGAGTAATACAGGAAATGCAGGCGGTATTTTATCAGAGGATATTTCATGGAGTGGAAGGCCTCATTCTATAAGCATAACATTGCCGCCGCTGGCAGTTGTCGTATTCAAGCCTGACAGGCTAAAGAACGGATGATATTTTAAGAATGTTAACCTGAATGCTTAAATTCAAGTCCCTTACCATAAAATCGGAGTCCGAGGGTTGTGAGCCTTGTGATATAGTTTACGAAAGGTGACTTGAAAACACTAAAATGTCATTCTGAGCGAAGCGAAGAATCCGGTAGAAAGTTCGAAGGGGTGAAGGGTGACAATCATCAATGCATGAAAGAGAGGAAACATGGCAATAGAGTAGACGCAAGATCTATCAACAGGCAGCGATGAAATTGACAATCAGCATAAAGAGCTCTTCAGGAGGATTAATTCCCTGCTCGATGCATGTAATCAGGGTAAGGGTAGAGAAGAGGTCGGCAAAACAGTACAATTCTTAGAGGACTATGTCATTACACATTTCAGCGCAGAAGAGGAATATATGCAGAGGTATAACTACCATGGATACTCCACCCACAAGGCACAACATTTAGGGTTCATAAAAGATTTTACTGATTTAAAGAAACAACTACAGGAAGAGAGCTCCGCAATCCAGGTAATTATACGTACAAATCACTTATTGGTTGACTGGATATTAAATCATATTCGCAGGATTGATAAAACTATGGGTGCGTTCTTAAAGACAAAAATAGACATGTAAAGGTTTCTTTATGAGAAAGATTATTATTAAGTGGTTAAAGCAGGCAGAGGCTGACCTTAAGGCTGCAAAAGACAGCCTTGAAGACAGGAATTATGAATGGAACTGCTTTCACTCCCGGCAAAGCGGCGAAAAGGCTTTGAAGGCATGTCTCTATGAAAAAGGAGTTAGTTAATGTTTAGATTCCGTTCCCTTACCGCAAAATTTATCTTCATCAGTCTGATAATGTTTGTAATCCTTGCTCTGTATTTCTATATAGATGCCAAATTTACCAGCCATATAAAAGGCGAGGCTGCAAGGATTAATATTGCCGGCAGACAGGGAACGCTGGCGATGAAGATGATGTACAGCACAAAAGGTATGCTTGACCCACTGTCGCCCTCTGAAGAAAAAGAAAAATTCAGGAATGTATTTAATAGTGCAATAGCTGAATATGAAGATGTGCTTTACAGCCTGAGGGGCGGAAGCGAGGAACTCGGACTAATACCTCTTGATGAACATTATAAGGATTCAATCTCACAGCTTAATGCATTGGTTAATCTATGGCAGAAAACACAAAAACCGGTCCTTCTTAGTATAAAAGAGCTTCCCCCTGAAAGAAGAAATGAGGCATGTGTGAAATGCCACGCTGCCGTGCGCGGCAACCTTAAGGATGTAGATGCCTTTGCGAAATCACTTGAGAGGAATCATGAGGAAGAGATAGAGGATTTCAATGCCCTCAAGTTTTCTGTATTAGGACTTTTCCTTATTGCATCAGTCTTTGTTGTAATTTATGTAAGGCGCAGCATTATCAAGCCTGTGTGGAAACTCAAGAATGCGGCAGAGTTAATAAAAGGAGGAAGGTTTGATGTAAGTGCTGAGGTAAAAACGGTTGATGAGATCGGAGCACTCAGTAAGACATTCAATGATATGGCCCAGTCTTTGAGCTTTCTCTTCAAAAAGGACACAGAACACCTCCATGAGCTCAGTGTATTGAATGAGATCTCAATTGCGGCAAGGCAATCACTCAAACTCGAAGTCATGCTTGACAGAGTCTTAAATGCGATACTCCGTCTTGAATCCCTTTCTCTGGAGAAAGGTGGAGCAATATTTTTATGCGATGAGGATACAAAGACCCCGAGGCTCATAGTATCCTACAATTTCAGTGAGGAACATGCAGGGCTTTGTTCCACTGTGCCTTATGGAGAATGTCTCTGCGGACTCTGCGTTGAAAAAGATGAAATCATTCTGTCTGAGAACAGTGAAGAGGACAAAAGACATACAAAGACATATCCTGACGTTAAAAAGCACGGGCATATAGCTCTTCCGCTGAAATCAAGAGATAAAATGTTAGGAGTCCTTTGTCTCTATCGGTCGGCGGGGATAAAGCTCTCTGACAGGGAGATAGAGATGTACAAATCAATCACTGACATTATCTCTGTCTCTCTGCAGAATGTTATCAGCTATGAAAAAACTCAACAAAGCGAAGCCAAACTGCGCGAAGCCCAGAGAATCGCCAGCCTTGGAAACTGGGATTGGGATATAGTTAAGAACACGCTGCACTGGTCAGATGAGATTTACCGCATTTTTGGATTAAGTCCGCAGGAGTTCGGAGTGACATACGAGGCGTTTTTAAATTTAGTCCATCCCCATGACAGGGATTTTGTTCAAAAATCAGTCAATGAAGCTTTATATGAGGGGAAACCTTACAGCATTGACCACCGTATTGTTTTGCCTGACGGCGCTGAACGCATTATCCACGAACAGGCAGAGGTGACCTTTGATGAGTCCGGCAAGCCTATTAAAATGGGTGGAACAGTTCTGGACGTAACAGAGCGTAAACTTGCAGAGGAAGGTTTAAGGCAACACAGCAAAGAATTACTGGCATTGGCTGATGCATCCAATGTGATTCTTACTACTACTACTACTACTACCTATGATGTTATATGTGATATTGCTGTGAGGAACTTTGGGTTAAAAATGGCATGGCTCGGCTTAATTGAAGAAGGCAGCTTTGATGTTAAGCCTGTTGCACATGCAGGCTTTGAGGATGGTTATCTCTCAAGTGTAAGGTTTAATCTGAATGATCCTCAAGCGGTGTGTGCAACAGGTGCGGCTATAAAGACAAAAAAGGCATATGCGGTAAATGATATAGAGACAGCCTCCTTGTGTGCTTTATGCAAGAAAGAGGATATGAAGAGAGGCTATCGTTCCTCTCTGGCAGTCCCGATGTTAAGCGCCGAGGGCAAATTAATCGGTGTTGTCAATTTCTATAGCGGCGAGCCCATGTTTTTTACAGGTGAAAGGATAAAATTATTTCAGGTCTTTACAAATCAGGCTGCCAGTGCCATTAAAAACAAATGGCTGTTTGAAGGGCTTGAGGAAAAAGTGATGAAAAGGACAAAGGAACTCGAGGAGACAAAACTTCAGGCAGAGGACGCAAACAGGGTAAAATCAGAATTCCTTGCAAATATGTCGCATGAATTAAGGACGCCGTTGAATTCAGTTATAGGATTTTCAGAGGTTCTGACTGAAGGACTGGCAGGAGATATCACGGATGTGCAGAAAGAATATATTCAGGATATATGGAGAAGTGGGAAACATCTTTTGCGGCTTATAAATGATATACTTGACCTCTCAAAGATAGAGGCAGGCAGGATGGAACTTGAGTTAAGCGAATTTGAGATTAAGGAACTTATTCAGGGAAGTATGCTGATGTTTAAGGAGAAGGCTATAAAGCATAGGATAAAATTTATTTCTGATATATCTGATGATATAGGGTTTGTGAATGCTGATGCTGTGAAGATAAAGCAGGTGCTCCTGAATCTTCTCGGAAATGCCTTCAAGTTTACGGATGACGGAGGCTCGGTGCGCATCGCTGCGCGACGAGTTAGGAGTGAGGAACTCGGAGATTTCGATGAAATCGAAATCTCCATTGAGGACACAGGTATCGGCATTTCTCAGGAAGACCAGAAGAAACTCTTTCAGCCGTTCCAGCAGCTTGAATCTACGCTTACAAAGAAATACGAAGGCACAGGGCTGGGACTCAGCATCAGCAAGAAGATTGTTGAACTTCATGGAGGGAGGATTTGGGTTGAGAGCGAGAAAGGAAAGGGAAGCAGGTTTATATTTGCAATACCGGTGAGGAAATGAAAATACTAATAGTAGAGGACAATAAAGATAATCTGAAGCTTTTTAAGCTCATAGTGGAATCCGGGGGATATACCGCTGTTCTTGCAAGGGACGGCGAAGAAGCTGTTGAAACCGCTAAAAGGGAAATCCCTGACCTCATACTTATGGATATACAGATGCCGAAGATGGACGGTGTTAAGGCGGCAAAGATACTTAAATCAGAACAGTTCACTGCAAAGATACCGATAATAGCTCTTACGGCATATGCAATGATAGAGGAAAGGTATATGCTTGGCGGAGAGTGGTTTGACGGCTACATTGCCAAACCGGTTGTGTGTACATGCTCACTAATTAGGTAA
>DOHC01000242.1 GCA_003535475.1 Nitrospiraceae bacterium | reverse complement strand
GGAGAAATCTGCTCAGGCAATCGCATCAGGCGCAAGGAGAGGACTCCTCATCATCAATGAAATGTTTAGAAAGAAATGAAGAAGCTTATCTCGCACATTGTTGTACTTTTGACGATCCTCTTTACTGCAACCTATGCCTTAGGCGGCGAAGGACACGGGAACGTTCCATCCTCCTATGAATTCCGGATTGATAGTGCAAGGGTAAAATTAGAGATAAAACCTGGGACGTTTACAGAAGGGAAAGTTCCTGAAGCAGTTGTAACACTGACGGACTTCTTGACAGGCAGTCCGATGCTGGAGACTGAAATATATCTCCTGATTGAGAAAGCAGGAGAGACAGCAGCTCATAAAAAACACATAATGCCTGCGCAATCATCCAAAGACATGACAGGCGATGGGGGACTCGATTTTGGGGAATCTCCTCAAATGCCGGCAACTGTTGATCTTACAATGTCCAAAAAGCTTCAGCCACGGCAGATAACCGGAGTTTATGCGATAAGCTATCCTATGCCACAGCAGGGGGAATACAACTTCACCATCGCAATAAAATCCCTCGGAAGTAAAAAGTTTGCCGAACCCGTCATCTACGGCGGAACCATGCCATACCGTAAGGCGTCAAAAATACCGCTGTACCGGATGTGGTTCACGGCAATGGTTATCTTTGCAAGCGGCCTTTTGGGCACATGGATACTGTCACAGAGAAAATTATTGACATTGCAGACAGGCCAGAAGCTCAACTTGCTCGATATTCCATGGATTAAGAAATTTTTCAAATCCTCGTGGTTTCAGCCTGCATTTCAGGTTCCTGTTCTCCTGATTTTTCTGATCATAATAGCAACAGGGCTCTTTGACATACAAAAGGGAGACATGAATATAGCCACCCTGCTTATGTGGACAATATGGTGGGCGGCAATAATCTTTACTTTTGTATTCGTCGGAAGGGTATGGTGCATGACGTGTCCTTTCGGCGCAGTGCAGGACTGGATAGGCAGACTATTCAGCCTGAATAAAGATTTCCCGAGACCTGTGAGAAATATATGGCTGTCAAGTTTTATATTTTTCGGTCTTACATGGTGGGACAGTTACAGCGGGATAGTGAATAAACCCGCGCTCACCTCCTATCTGCTTATAGGCTTTTTTATTGCCGCCGTGGGAATGGCCGTTACATTTAAGGGCAGGTCCTTTTGCAGATACGTATGTCCCATAGGAGGCATTATCGGTCTCTATTCCATGTTCAGCCCTGTAGAACTCAGAAATAAGTGCCTTGAAGTGTGCAGGAAACATGAAACAAAAGAATGCATTAAGGGAGCGGGCAAGGGCCTTCCATGCCCCATGTTCGTGACTCCGATGACTCTCGACAGAAACAACTATTGTAATTTCTGCAGCGAGTGCATAAAATCATGCTCGCAGGACAATATCGTTGTCAGGGTCAGGAGCTTTGCAAAAGATCTGTGGGTTTCTGCAAAGGGGTATATGGAGGAGGCATATCTCGCAATGGTGCTCGTGGGACTTACGATAGTCGTAACAGGCGAGATGGTGGAGCCGTGGCATAAGTGGATGGATGTTATAGGGAAGGCTATCCCTTACAAATGGTTCGGTATTGCGTCCCATACCGGTGCAGAGAAGCTAACCTTTCTGATAGTTATGACCGTAGGCTCGCTCATTATACCCCTGTCTTTGCTTGCCGTTGCAGCATTTGCGGTGCGTAAGGCCACCGGGCCGGAATCACCCATGTCGCTTAAGGAAACCGTCATAAGATTTGCCTACATGTTCATACCGGTAGGGCTCTCTATGCATCTCGCACATAATGTCTCACATCTGTTCAAGGAAGGCCCCGGCATAATACCGGCAGTTCAGAGGGTGGCGGCGCTGTATTTGGGCTTAGACTTAGGAGAACCCTATTGGGATATAATACCCCTTATGGGCGCTGAATCCATATTATGGCTGCAGATGGCCATTTTTATGATACTCAATGTCTTCTCCCTCTATGCGGGGTATAGGATAGCGGTAAAGTATTACGGGGATAAGGCGATGAGGGCGTTTATTCCGATGGCAGCCCTTGCCGTATTCTTCATGATGCTAAACACATATATCCTCGGCCAGCCCATGTCGCCGAGGCACGGTCATTGAGGTGTATATGAAAACAAAACTTTTGTCATCACTACTTTTGTCTTTGCTGTTGGCGGCTGTGCCGTCCCATGCCCAACTCGACCTCGAAAAGGAAGTGCTTATCATACCCGATACGCATAATGAGAAGCCGTATATATGGAAGGTTTTAAGGAACCCCAAAGATTATGAACTTACTCTTCAATACGTGGATGCCGCAGCCGGGACAGAAACTGTTTTCAGCCTAGACCTTCGCTCAAAGGGGACTGCGAAGATAGACGACCTTCACGTATTCATCGCCGATGAAGACCTGCATATATACAGACATGTGCGCCCCGTAATATCCGGTGACGGAAAATACAGATTTAATTTCAAAGCCCCGCAGGCACGGAAGTACAGGTTTGAAGTAGTATTCAAAGCACAGGAAGGGTGGATAAACCTTAGTAAGGATGTAAAGATCAAAGGCGATAAAAAGACTTCCGAACCTGAGGCCAAGACCGGAGATGAGGATTACAGCGTGAAGGTAAAACTTATTCCCAAAAAAATATATTCGGAACATGTAGTGACAATAGTTTATGGAATAATGCATAAAGGTGCTCCCCTGAAAGGACTTGAGAAGATCGACGGTTTTGATATGCACGTGGCTGCGTGGGATGAGGATATGAAGGAATTCATTTATACAACATCGCGTCAAAACCTCGGAGGCCCTGAAGTGGCTGTGAGCATAGTTTTCATGAGAGCCGGCAAGCATGCCGTTTTCGGGGAATTCAAGCATAACGGAATTATCAGAAATGTCGATCTCGTTGTGGACGTGAGGAATGAGCCAAAGGAAGACAGCGGTTCCATATACGATAGCAAACCGTCTTATTAGAGGAAGATATAATGTCACCAAACGCTTCATATTTCATTCATAATTTTCTGTTAATCTCCTTAAAAGAAATAAGACGAGAGGAGGTGAGTTTATGAAGTGGAGCGTATTAACATCATGGGCGCTTATTATCGCAATGGCTCTTGCACTGGGTTCTGACATTGCGGCAGCCCAGACCATCAAGAAAGACGAATCTCTGAGGATGGGAGAAAAAAGGCCCACACTTGATCCGAACATCTTTTCCGATAACGCTAAAATAAAAAAGGCGTATCAGGTTGCAAAGGATATCCCATGGGTACTGGACAGCATCTACTGCTATTGTTATTGCAAGGAATCGCCGGCATTCAAACACAAGAGCCTTTTGAGTTGTTATGTTGACAACCATGCTGCTATGTGAGACATTTGTCTTGGGGAGGCCCTGCGGGCTTCCGAGCTTTACAAAAAAGGTTATCCGGTAAAAAAGATAAAGGAGATAGTTGAAAAGGAATACAAGAGATAGAATATAACTATGGCTTAAACTGTCATTCCCGCTTGTCGGGAATCNNATTCCGGACGAGCCGGAATGACAAATTAGAAGGAGGAAAAAATGAAAAGATTGACTGTATTAACAATAATCCTGCTTTTAATAGCAGGAATTGCATATGCAAAGGATTATGAGGTAAAGAAAAAGGCAGGGGAATATGATGTGGAGATAAAAATAGACAAAAACCCGCCTGTTGTCGGTGATAACAATATTGAAATAGAGATCAAGGATGCATCCGGAAAATATGTGACCGATGCAAAGGTGAAGGTTGAATATTCCATGCCTGCAATGCCGGGAATGCCTGCAATGAACTATAAGACAGACACAGAACTCAAAGGCTATGAATATAAGGCAAAGATGAACCTTTCAATGTCAGGGTCGTGGAATATTGCCGTGAAGATAATCCACGGCGGAAAGACAGCAACGGTAAAATTCAATGTGGACGCGCACTAAGAAGACAGGATTCAGGATACAGGATTCAGGATATACCACCCCTCAATCCCCCCTTGTTAAGGGGGGAAGCAAAAGGGGGTATCGTGCATCATGCATCTTGTATCTTGCACCTTTTTTACTGTTCACTGCTGTCGCCTTTGCCGAAGAACTGAAACTTCAGCCTTTGATAGACGAGGCGCTGAATAATAATCAGGAACTCATTGTATCAGGATTAAAGGTATCCACTTCAAAATACAAGATCCCTCAGGTACAGAGCCTTCCTGATCCCATGTTCATGCTCGGCTACCAGAATGAAGGATACGACAGATACACTTATGGCGAGATGCAGGGCGCACAGTGGATGTTCTCTGCGTCTCAGATGTTCCCATTCCCGGGCAAGCTATCGTTAAAAGGAGAGATGGCTCTTAGAGATTCTGAAAGCCTGAAGGCATTGTACGAATCCGCAAAGCTCACAACCATAGCAAGAATAAAAGAACTTTACTATGAACTGTTCCTTACTTATAAGAATATAGACCTTATACGGGACAAGACCGCGCTCTTTTCAAGAATAGAGGATGCAGCCATTGCAAGATATTCATCAGGCATGGCGCCGCAGCAGGAAGTATTAATGGCTCAGACAGAAAAATACATGCTCCTTGAAAAAGAGGAAATGCTGAAGCAAAAAATGCAATCTATAGAAGCAATGCTGAATACGGCTGTTGGAAGAGATGTCAATTCTCCTCTCGGGATACCGGTTGAGCCTGTACATACTTCATCCATCTATAATATTGCTGAACTTATTAAGATATCGCACTCAAATTCTCCATTGATAAAATCCAGAGAAAAGATGATAGCCGCGGCAAAGGCAAAAGTTAACATGGCTGAGAAAGAGTATTATCCTGATTTTACCATTGCCGGCTCGGTCTTTGAGCGGAGGGGAGAGTTTAAAGACATGTGGAGCCTCACAACCACAATCAACATACCTATTTTTTATAAAACAAAACAGAAAATGGCTGTGCTTGAGGCAGAATCCGCCCTTTCAGAAGCAAAGCACGAACTTGAGGCAGTTAAGTTAATGTTGTCTTCCAATATAAGAGAAAACTACTCTATGATTAAGGCGGCAGAAAAACTAACGGAGCTGTACAGGAATGGACTTATACCCAAGGCATATCAGGATTTTGAACTCGCAATTTCCGGATATGTAACAGGAAAAGTTGAGGCAATAACTGTCATAACAAGGCTGAAATCACTCATTGACTATGAGCTTTTATACTGGGGACAGTTCATAGAAAGGGAAAAGGCAGTTGCACGGCTTGAGGCTATAACATCTGTCAGCAATCAGAAGTCAGTAGTCAAAAAAGAGAATAGTGAAAATGTCATTGCGAGGAGTCCCGAAAGTTTTTGGGGCGACGAAGCAATCTCAAAAGGCAAGATTGCCACGCCTTCGGCTCGCAATGACAAATAGCAAAAATTTAATATAAAACTTAAGGGGCGTTTCAAATGAAGAAAAAAATAATATTTGCCATTGTATTAATTTTGATATTGGGAGTCCTATTCTATCTCTTAAAGCCGGAGTTCCTGAAAATCCCTGCAAAAAGCAAACCTCAGGCATCTGCGCAAACAGCCGCTCCGGCGCATCAGGGGCATACCGCAGAGAGTAAAGAGCCTCAGGCTCAGGTTGAAACGCAGCAGAAAGAGCAGAGAGAGGAAGCCCCGACAGTTGAGATCCCTCTTGAAAAACAGCAGTTGATAGGCGTAAAAACAGTTGCGGCATCTGTGAAACCCATGCAGAAAATTATCAGAACAGTAGGCCGCATTGAATATGATGAGAGAAATCTCGCCACTGTCAACACCAAGATTGAAGGCTGGATCGAAAGACTTTATGTGAACTACACAGGAAAATACGTTAAGAAAGGCGAGCCGTTGGCGGAGATTTACAGCCCTGAGCTTGTCGCCACGCAGCAGGAATTCTTAAACGCGCTTAAGTGGGCAAAACCGGGCGCAGACAAAGACAGCGCCGTAGGCAAAATGCTTTCAAAGGATGCTGAAGCAATAATTGAGGCGGCAAAGCAGAGGCTGAGGTTATGGGATATAAATGATGCCCAGATTAAAAAAATTGAAGAGGCAGGAAAACCTATAAGAACATTAACCATATACAGCCCTGCAAGCGGCTATGTTGTGCAGAAAACGGCATTGCAGGGAATGCGTGTTATGTCAGGTGAAAAGCTATTTGATATTGCAGACCTTTCCACAGTCTGGATAGTATCGGATATATACGAATATGAAGTGCATCTGATGAAAACAGGGCAGACAGCAAAGATAAGCCTGAGCTATTTCCCGGGCAGGGAATTTTCATCAACGATTGACTACATCTACCCTTCCCTTGCTGGCGAAACAAGAACAGCAAAGATAAGATTCACAATCTCAAACCCAGGGGGGCAGCTCAAACCGCAGATGTTTACCAACGTAGAGGTAAAAATCAATTTAGGCAGTAAGCTCGTTATCCCTGAAAGCGCTGTAATTGATACCGGAATAAGGCAGATAGTTTATGTGGACAAAGGAGAAGGGTATTTTGAGCCGAGAGAGGTTATGTTAGGGCTTAAGGCAGAGGGCATGGCAGAAGTTCTCAAAGGGATAAAGGCAGGGGAAAAAGTGGCGTCATCAGGCAACTTCCTTATTGACTCGGAGGCGCAGTTAAAAGGGATAAAGCCGCTTGGAGGGCACAGGCATTAAACTCTTTCAAACTGTCACCCTGAACTCGTTTCAGGGTCTTAAAATTGTGTACTTAGGAGATGCTGAAACAAGTTCAGCATG
>DOHC01000171.1:2298-4547 GCA_003535475.1 Nitrospiraceae bacterium | reverse complement strand
AATTAACAATAGGAGCGCCAGCCTTTAATAATCTATGGATGGGGTTTATCATCCTTGTCCTGCCTCAGATAGCACTTACATTTGGCAATGCCATAGTAGCGACAGAAGCAACCGGCAAGATGCTTTATGGTGATAGGGCTGGGAGGCTCAACCTAAGGAACATTCCTATGAGTATGGGACTGGCAAATATTGCATCAGGCATTATTGGCGGGGCCCCAATGTGTCATGGTTGCGGAGGGCTTACGGCACACTGTAAATTTGGCGCAACAAGCGAGAAGTCAGGATACATTATCGGCGTCATACTTATAGTGTCAGCTGTTTTGTCCGGCAGTTCAGCATTATCCGTAATTTCGGCATTCCCGAAGGGGATATTGGGAGTTTTGCTCTGTTATGTCGGAATACAGCACTCTTTATTTATTAAGGACATTCTTCATGAGAAACAAGCAATGTTTATTGCATTAACAGTTGCTATTTTAGGTTTTATCACAAATAACCTGACTATAGGTTTTCTTGCGGGCATTGGGATTCATTATGGGCTTAAAACTTTTACCCCGTTAAAAAATCTTTGACTTTCTAACGGGTTTACGAAGACAATTAACATTTTGAAAGAATAAAGAGCAGGAGGGCGCTATGTGTGATATTCAGGATACTGATGCAAAGAACAGATTAGGCGTTAAAACAATCCCTGTAACAGAAGCCGTTGGCACTGTGCTGGCACATGACATCACGGAAATAAGACGGGATGAATTTAAAGGCAGGGCATTTAAAAAAGGGCATATTATTAAAAAGGAAGATATAACCCATCTGCAGAAAC
Organism: Nitrospiraceae bacterium; assembly: GCA_003535475.1. Taxonomy (GTDB): domain Bacteria; phylum Nitrospirota; class Thermodesulfovibrionia; order Thermodesulfovibrionales; family UBA1546; genus UBA1546. The sequence goes on along the minus strand of DOHC01000171.1, from coordinate 3,733 downwards.
TCGGCAAGGACAACTTGTTTGTTTTAAATGTCGGTGCTGACGGTATGCATGAAGATGAAGCAGCTTATGCTCTGGCAAAGGCTCTCATGGGTAATGGAGTAGCAATAGAGGGAGAACCCAAGGAGGGCAAGATTAATATAATTGCTGAAAGAGACGGGCTATTAAAGGTGGATAAAAATACCCTCACACAGTTCAATATGCTCGGGGACGTGATGTGCGCAACTCTCCATAGCAATACAGTGGTCAGAAAGGGGCAGCTTGTCGGAGGAACGAGAGCAATACCGCTTGTGGTTAAAAAGAGCATAGTTGAGGAAGCTGTGGCAATAGCTAATAGTGTCAAGTGTCAGGTGTCAAGTGTCAATCATAGAGAGACGGAGAATTCACTGATTCACCGATTCACCGATTCACCGACTCTCACTGCTGGAATCATTGAAGTTAACGAGATAAAGGACCTGAAAGCAGGAATTGTCATTACAGGCAATGAGGTCTATTACGGAAGGATAAAGGATGCCTTCGCGCCTGTAATCACAAAGAAGATGCAGGAACATGGCTGTGAAATTGTAGGAATATATTATGCGCCTGATGACGAAGCGTTAATAGAGGCAAGGCTCAGGGAATTAGTGGAAGCAGGAGCGGAACTCCTAATCACAACAGGCGGAATGTCTGTTGACCCTGATGATGTAACGAGATTTGCAATAAGGAAACTCGGCGTCAATGATATTGTTTACGGCTCGGCAGTGCTTCCCGGCGCAATGTTTTTAGTGGCATACCTTGAAAGAGTTAAGAGTTCAGAGTTAGGAGTTCAGGGGTTAAATAACTCAAAACTCACAACTCCAAACTCCGAACTTATTCCCATCTTGGGAATCCCTGCCTGTGGTATGTATCATAAGACTACAATCTTTGATTTAATTCTCCCGCGGGTGCTTGCCGGAGAAACAATCGGCAGGAAAGAGCTGGCAGAGCTCGGACATGGAGGGTTATGCCTTAATTGCAAAAAATGCAGTTACCCTGTGTGTCCTTTCGGGAAATGACAGCTACGCTTTTTCGCTTTTTATCTTCTCAATATATTCTTCCCATTCCATAGGCAGCATGTGCTTTTTTTTGCTGTTACACTCCTTGCAGGAGGGGACCATATTCCCCTTTGTTGATTTTCCTCCGCGGATAATGGGGACGATGTGATCCATTGTGAGTTCTTTAGGACTGAATTTTTTGTTGCAGTAATAACATCTGCCTTCAGAACATTTTCTTTTCCACCATTGGGATTTTCTGAGTTCGCGGGCTTTTGCCCGCTCCCTCTTAATCTCATCTTCTGTCACGCAAGAAATAAAAAATTCCATTTCAGTTTTTGATTTCGCTCCAGAGAACGCTCCGGTTCCTTCCATTGCGTTTTGCATAGTAAAGCGCCCGGTCAGCCTTATCAATGAGTTCTTCCTTG
>DOHC01000171.1:0-2277 GCA_003535475.1 Nitrospiraceae bacterium | reverse complement strand
TATTGCCCCTTTGCTGTCTGTCCGCGACAGTATTGCAGCAAATTCCTCGCCTCCGTAGCGGGCGGGTATATCTATGTCCCTTATTGATTCTCTTATAATCTTTGAGACTTCCTTAAGCACGAGATCTCCTGTAGGATGTCCGTAGGTGTCGTTTATTTTTTTAAATAAGTCTATGTCTGCCAGGATCAGAGAGCTAGGTTCCGAGTATCTGCTTAATTTTTTAAGCTCTTCGGAGAGTTTTTCCTGAAAAACCCTGTGATTGAAAAGCCCGGTAAGTCCGTCTGTGGTTGCAAGTTTTTCTATCTCTGTATGCAATTTCGCATTTGCGATGGATGTTGCTGCCTGATTGCACATTACCCTCAGCAGTTCTATCTGGAATGTATCAAGAAAGTCTGCTTTCTCAGAGGACATTACAAATAGTCCAGGCAGTTTGCTCTCATAAATCAAGGGTATGACAAAAATGGAGCAGATGTTCCCTGCGCTGAAAGGCAGCACTGAAGCGCGGTAGTCTTTCATGTCAGCCATATAAATGGGTTGTCTGTTTTCAACTGCTATATTAATGAAAGCGCCTTTAAGATCAAAGCTGGTTTTGTTCCCTGATATGCTGCCTGTATGGTGTATTAACTCAAATTGTTTCTCTGCCGCCATGAAGAAGAATGCCTGCGAAGACGCAATCTTTTCCGCTCCCTCGCACAGCTTCACGGCAATCACGTTTAAGTTGAGCAATGAAACGAGCTTGGAGCTTTCCTCGTTCAGTATCTTTAAGCCGTTGTAGTCGCGCTTAAGTTTCGGATAAATTCTTTCCCTCTCAACAATTCTGGCGAGATGAGCGGCAAACATCTGCGTTGTATTCCTAACAGGCTCGCTAAATGCGTGGTAAATGGAACTGTCGGCAGTCAGAAATCCGGTTAATGCATAGCCGTCCATTACAGGCACAGCAAGGATGGATGAAACCTTATTATTTTTTATATAGCCGATTTCAGAGATGTCTTCGTTTATCTCGCCGGAGTAAAAAGCCTTTTTGGTTTTAAAACATTCAGCGATGATGCCTTTGCCGGTAACAATTATATCGCTCTTTTCTTCGGTTGAGCATCTCAGCATAAAACCATTCTGGTACGGCATGAAAAAGTTAACGGAATTGGCAAAGACCGCATGTTTTATCGCCATCAGAAGTTCTTTAATTTCCTCCTCTGTTTTGAGCATTGATGCAAAATAGTGCGATACAGCTTCATTGTCGTCTATTGATTCCGTGTCTGTCTCAGGCATAGCCGCGTGTTTAATTGTTTTTAAGGAAGTATAATATTTGCCTTTTTCCTTTTTGAACTTGTCAAATATTACAGAAGAAATGACCGCTGTAAGCAGCAGTGAGGCCGAAAAAGCAATTTCCTCAAGAAATGTCTTGTCCATGAATAAAACCTTCAGCCTGAGAAGTATGACAAGAAAAGATAAAGGCACGACAGTCTGCCAGCTATAAAAAACAGAGGCAGAAATAACAAGTGGGAAATAAACCGGCTTAAGCCATATGAGGTTCAGGGCATTAATTATGCCTGCAAAAATGAGCGCTATGGAAAAAAGAAACTCTACAGAGGCTTTTTTTCTTTTAGATGTGAAATGGAGTATCGAATATGCAATGGATGTTGCCGCACTGAACGAGAACCACGGGACAGGCATTGTTGCAGGAAAATCTTTCAGGAGGCCAATCCATGTCAAGACAAGACAAAGCAAGGGAATAGTCTTTTTTATCCAGAAGCCCTGCCCCTCTTTATCTCCTCTTCTCTGAAGAATTTTTTGTATAGCACTTCCCACTCAGGACTCCCCTCGGATAGTTTTCTTGAAAAGGATTGCAGTTTTTTTCTCACAGATGAATCTATATCTTCTCCGATCTTTAATTCACTAACGATGATGCGTTTAATCTCACGCCTTATTTTCCCTTCCTCATCGTTAATATCAATTAAATTTCTGCTGATAAGCCCCTGAAGAAGCACATGCGTGAGGTGTGTTATCTTTTCCTCAGAAAGCATCATAGAATGAGATTTCTCTCTCTCACGATCTTTTGTTTGGTCAGCTCAAAGAGTTTCCTGTAGTCGACTTTGCCGCGCTCTATCTCCGAGTTATGCTTCTTTAGTATTTCTCTTACCTCCTCGTTAACCCTGTCTTCTGCCAGAAGCTCATCCATGATGAGTTCCTCTGTGTTGGATATTAACTGCTCTATCGGGATGCGCGGAGTGATAAGCTGCTTTGAAATAATGCCGTCTACGACCTTTTTAGTTATCAGAG